>WFMQ01000080.1 GCA_015488995.1 Nitratifractor sp.
GCCCAGAGGGGAGATCATCCCCTCACCCATGGTCGGGACCTATTATGCGTCCCCCTCTCCGGACTCCCCCCCCTTTATCGCCGTCGGGGACACGGTCAAAAAAGGGCAGCCCCTCTGCATCCTCGAAGCGATGAAGATCATGAACGAGCTCGATGCGGAGTTTGACTGCACGATCGTCGATATTCTCGTGGCTGACGGTGAAGCGGTCGAGTACGACAAACCCCTCTTCGTCGTCGAGAAGCTCTGATCATGGCCCAGATCAAGCGGATTCTGATCGCCAACCGGGGGGAGATCGCCCTCCGTGCGATCCGGACGATCAAAGAGATGGGCAAAGAGGCGGTCGCGGTCTATTCGACCGGCGACAAAGAGGCGGGCTATCTGCGCTTTGCCGATGCGTCGATCTGCATCGGGAGCGAAAAGAGTGCCGACAGCTACCTGAGCATCCCCGCGATCATTTCGGCCGCAGAGCTGGCGGAGTGCGATGCGATCTTCCCCGGGTATGGCTTTTTGAGCGAAAATCAGGATTTTGTCGAAATCTGTGAGCGTCACGGAATCAAATTTATCGGTCCGAGTGTCGACGTGATGCAGATGATGAGCGACAAATCAAAAGCCAAGCAAGTGATGGCCGAAGCGGGCGTCCCGACCATCCCCGGCAGTGAGGGAGCCGTACGCAATGCCCAAGACGCCCGCACACTGGCCGATGAGATGGGGTATCCCGTCATCCTCAAAGCCGCCGCTGGCGGTGGCGGGCGTGGGATGCGGGTCGTCGAGGCACCCGAGCGGATGGACAATGCCTTCCTCGCCTGCGAATCCGAAGCCGTGGGTGCCTTCGGGGATGGTACCCTCTACATGGAGAAATTCATCGAAGCCCCCCGCCACGTCGAAGTGCAAGTGATGGGCGACAGCCATGGTCACGCCATCCACCTCGGTGAGCGGGACTGCTCCATGCAGCGACGCCACCAGAAACTGATCGAAGAGTCCCCAGCGCAGGTGCTTGACGCGGCGCGGCGCACGGAGCTGCACGAGGCGGCAGTGCGGGCGACCCAGCACATCGGGTACGAAAACGCCGGGACGTTTGAGTTCCTCGTCGACAAGCACAACGACTTCTATTTTATGGAGATGAACACCCGCCTCCAAGTGGAGCACTGCGTGAGCGAAGAGGTGAGCGGGCTGGATATCATCGAGTGGATGATCCGTGTCGCGGAGGGGGAAGCACTCCCCAAACAAGAGGAGATCACTCTGAATGGCCACGCCATCGAGTGCCGGATCACCGCCGAAGACCCCGTGAGTTTCCTCCCCAGCCCAGGCAAAATCGTCAAATGGATCGCCCCGGGCGGCAAGGATGTCCGGATCGACACCCACGCCTTCTGCGGCTACACCGTACCGACCCACTACGACTCGATGGTGGGCAAGCTCATCGTCTGGGCACCCACACGCGAACGGGCCATCGCCAAGATGCAGCGGGCACTCGATGAGTTTGAAGTGGAAGGGATCCGCACGACCATCGCGTTCCACCGCAAAATGATGCGCAATCCTGATTTCCGCACCAACAACTTCGATACCAAATACCTTGAGGAGTATGCTGGATGAGTACCGTGACCCGTTTTGCCCCGTCTCCTACGGGGTATCTACACATCGGGGGACTCCGGACGGCACTGTTTTCATGGCTGACGGCACGGCACCACGACGGCACCTTTCGCCTCCGAATCGAAGACACCGACCTGAGCCGCAATTCCTCAGAGGCGATGGCGGCGATCATCCGTGCCTTTGACTGGGTGGGACTGAACTACGATGGCGAGGTGGTGTACCAGTCGCAACGCTTCGATCTCTACCGTGAGTACATCGACCGTCTTCTTGACGAGGGCAAGGCGTACCGCTGCTACATGCCCCGCGAGGAGCTCGATACCCTCCGCGAGGCGCAGATGGCACGGGGAGAGCGTCCCCACTACGATGGTCGGTATCGGGACTTCACCGGCACGCCGCCGGAGGGTATCGATCCGGTCATTCGGATCAAAGCCCCCCAAGAGGGGACGATCGTCATCGACGACGGGGTCAAAGGTCGGATTGAGATCGCTGCTGACGAGGTGGATGATTTTATCATTGCCCGTAGCGACGGGACACCGACGTACAATTTTGTCGTCGCCATTGACGATGCCCTCATGGAGATGACCGACGTAATCCGAGGGGATGACCACCTCTACAACACCCCCAAGCAACTTGTCATCTACGAAGCACTCGGCCTCACGCCCCCTCGTTTCTACCACGTGGCGATGATCAACAACGAGCAGGGCAAAAAACTCAGCAAGCGGGACGGTGCCACCGATGTGATGGAGTACAAAACCCAGGGATTTCTCCCCGAAGCCCTGCTCAACTTCCTCGTGCGTCTGGGCTGGAGTCACGGCGATCAGGAGATCTTTTCACTTGAAGAGATGATCGCGCTCTTTGACCCCAAGGATATCAACAAGTCCGCCTCGAGCTACAATCTCGACAAGCTCCTCTGGCTCAACGCCCACTACATCAAGGCCAAGCCCGATGCTGAGCTGATCGAATTGCTCAAAGCATTTGACGTCGATCTGAGCACCCATCCCAAAGCCACCGAGATCCTCACTGCGACCAAAGAACGAGGCAAGACACTCGTCGAGCTGGCTGAGCAGATCCGCCTCATCACCGAAGCACCCACAACCTACGATGAGAAGGCAGCCAAGAAGGCGTTCAAGGGTGAAGCGGTCGATATCCTCAAAGACTTTGCCTTCCGCCTCTACAAAAATCAGCCCAAGACCCAGGAAACCTTCCACGATGAGATGCAACGCTTGGTACAGGATCGGGAAATCGGCTTTGGCAAGATCGGTATGCCCCTGCGCGTCTCATTACTGGGAAGCATGACGGGAGCCGGGATGGATGAGGTGATGGTGATCCTCGGAGTTGAAGAGACGATTGCACGGATCGAAAAGGCCATTGCGGCTTTGGCATAGGGTCGATCCCCTATCTTCCAAACACCCTGAGATATGGGGGGAGGCTCCCCTCTCATGGACTTTCATGGATGTTGCACTCTGGTTCCTCTAAAAATGTTTAGAAGAACCCACGATTCATGATGAGCGATACCGTCGAAATACGTGATCAAAATCAAGACGCACCTCACATCCAAGTCCACTAAATATGTAGGACTCTTTGAAAAAATCCCCCTGCTTATCGTAGCCATTCCCATCAAGTTTATAGAGTTTGGCACGCAGATCCTCTGGATAAATCAATAGATAATACGGAACTTTCTCCGCTTCGTAAAGGGCAAATTTGTGGTGCTCATCTTTGCGGGCGGTGGAAGGGCTGATAATCTCAACGACGATCTCAGGTGCTTTGGTCAAATACGCCTCCCCCTCATCCCCGCAGGTGAGGACGACATCGGGACGGACGACGGTATTCTCGTCGATTTTGTAATCGACTTCGCCAAATACCTCGCACTCGGCACAGCCAACCAACTGTTTTTTGAGCTGAAAAATCAGCTCACTGGTCAACCCCTGATGTTTCTTCGTCGGAGCTGGTGACATAGCGATGGGCACACCATCGATCAATTCCCAGTCCCCCTCCCACTGGGCATAATCATCATACGTGTAGAGAAATTCATCTTGGCATGCAGTGCTCATGGGGGTTCTCCTTACGGTGTGATTGGGGTGATTATACCATAAAATTGCGCGACACTAACCCACTTTGCGCTATAATCTCAGCAACAGAATACGAAGGATACGACCATGGGACAGACCCTGACCGAAAAGATTTTTTCCGAACATGCCGGGCGCAAGGTGCGTGCCGGGGAGATCGTCCGTGTGCCGATCGATATGACGATTGGCAACGACATCACCACCCCCATCTCCATCCGCGCCTTTGAGGAGAGCGGTGCCGACACGCTGGCCAATCCCGACGGGTTTGCGATCGTGATGGATCACTACATCCCCGCCAAGGACATCGCGAGTGCCAACCAAGCGAAGATCAGCCGGGATTTTGCTTACAAGCATGATCTCAAATACTTTTTTGATGAAAAAGATATGGGGATCGAGCACGCGCTGCTCCCTGAGAAGGGACTTGTGATCCCTGGGGATGTGATCATCGGAGCCGACAGTCACACTTGTACGCATGGGGCACTCGGAGCCTTTGCGACGGGGATGGGGAGTACCGATATCAGCTTTGCGATCATCACCGGGGGCAACTGGTTTAAAGTCCCCGAGACGATCAAAGTCGAGCTCACAGGCAAGCCGGGCAAGCATGTCTACGGCAAGGACATCATCCTCGAGATCATCCGAATCCTCGGGGTCGATGGAGCATTGTATAAGGCACTCGAATTTACCGGCGACGGGATCGAACACCTTGAGATGAGTGACCGCTTCAGTATGTGCAACATGGCGATCGAAGCCGGAGCCAAAAACGGTATCTTCGCCGTCGATGCGATCACCGAAGCGTATCTCGATGAGCGGGCTGAGATCAACGGCGGCTTGCGCTCCAAGCCCAAGATACACGCCTCCGATCCCGATGCGACCTATGCACAGGTGATCACCATCGATTTGGACACCCTCTCCCCGGTTGTGGCGTACCCTTTCTTGCCCAGCAATGGTCGGAGCATGGAGGAGGCCGCTGCGGATGATCTGAGCATCGATCAAGTGATGATCGGCAGCTGCACCAACGGACGGCTTGAGGATCTGCGCATCGCCGCTGAGATTGTCAAGGGCAAGCGGGTCGCCCGCCGTACTCGGATGATCGTCACCCCCGCGACGCAAAAAATCTTCCTCCAAGCCCAAAAAGAGGGGGTCATCGAAACCCTCATCGAAGCGGGTGCCGTGGTGAGCAACCCCACCTGCGGCGCGTGCCTCGGAGGGTACATGGGTATCCTCGGAGATGGGGAGAAATGTGTCGCCACCACCAACCGCAACTTCGTCGGGCGGATGGGCGCACGTACGAGTGAAATCTACCTCGCCAACTCCGCCGTCGCCGCCGCATCCGCCATCGCAGGCAAGCTGGTGGATCCACGGGATGCCTGAGCCTTTCAGCTACACGTTCACCGTCCCCGCGTCGGCCATAGATTTCAACGGCCACGTCAACAATGTCACCTACCTCCAATGGATGATGGAAGCCGCGCAAAAGCACTCTCAGTCGGTGGGAATGGACGCGGAGCGCTGTTTGGCACATGGCGGTACGTGGGTGGCACGCTCACACAATATCATCTACAAAAAACCCGCATTTGAGGGGGAAGTCCTTCGGATGGAGACGTGGATCGAGACCCTTGGCACCTTCACCTCCAAACGCCGCTATCGGCTGACCCGAGTAGACGACCGTGCCCTCATCACGACCGGAGAGACCGAGTGGGTGTTTGTCGATGCGAAGCGTTTCCGCCCTTCACGAATCCCTGAAGCGATTGCCCAGGCCTTTGGACATCCCGCCGATCCTTCATCTCTCAGAACTTAGAAACCGAAGCCACCCCCAAAATCAGGCACCCCAAAACTCTGCTGGGCAAACGTCGGGTCGGTGTGTCCGGCTTGGAGGCTGGCGGTGCGGAGGTGGAGGATGTCGCTTTTGGGGTCGATGTGCTGGGGGCAGACAGTGGTACATTCACCGCAGAGGGTACAGTCCCATATGCCGTTTTTCTGCACGGTCTCCAGCCGTGAAGCGTCTTGCTCTTCGAATCGGGGATCGACGACGTAACGCCAGACACGGGTGAGAGCAAAGGGGCCGAGGAAATCGGGGGTGACTGCCAGTACGGGGCATGCCGAATAACAGCAGTCACAGAGGATACAATCGGTCTGGAGGCGGTAGCGACTCTCCTCCTCTGGGGTTGAGACACTTGGGATAAGGGCTTCATCCCTCCGACTATCCTCAGAAACAATCTTGGCGTGTGCTTGAGATGTGTCCACCTTGAGGTCGCGCAGGATGGGGTGGTATTGGAGGGGTTCGATGTGCTCGTCACCCTGGAGGGTGTGGCTGCATGCGAGTGTTTCCCGTCCGTTGACCCGCACGGCGCAGCGACCGCATACCCCGCTGCGGCATCCAGCATCAAATGTGAGGGTGGGGTCGAGCTTGGCTTTGATCTCATAGAAGGCACCCAAGAGGGTCGTGACGCGTAGGGAAGCGATGTCAAACGTCGCGGTGCCCGTTTTGCCGTCTTGGTGGCGTTGGATCGTGAGAGTCATGGACGCACCCTTGGGGGATGAGTGAAACATGAAAAATGTTTGGGTGAGGCTATGCGCGGGCATGGGTTCCCCTTTGGTCAAGTGTCACCAGACTCTCTCGTGCATACTCCGTATCCTCTTCCGGGAAGTCACTCCGCCAGTGCGCACCTCGACTCTCAGTACGCCAAAGGGCACTCTGGGCGGTGGCAGTGGCCAGCAGAAGGGCATTTTCGAACGCAAGAAGATCGGTAAGGTAGGTGTTGTGCTCTCGAGCCGGATCGGGCAGAGCAATTTCGAAAAGGAGTTTGGTGAGCTCTTGAAGTGTACCAAGCACCTCAGTGAGGAGGTTGGCATCCCGGATGATCCCCAGATCGTGGTAGAGACGCTTACCAAGGATCTTGCGTTTGAAGTAGAGGTTTTTGGTTCCGGTACCGGCAAAACGGGCTTCGATGCGTGCCGTCTCCGATTCGATCTGCGCTTGGATAACCACAGGATCGGGAGCAGAGGATGCGTGTGCTGTATTCAGTGTCCCGGCAACGTCCCGACCAAAGACCACAATCTCCATCAAAGAATTGCCCCCGAGGCGGTTGGCGCCGTGGATATGGTAGTTGGCACACTCCCCAACAGCAGAGATGCCTTGCAATCCGGTAACGGCTCCGTGGCGATCAACATCGATTCCTCCCATGGTGTAGTGCGCTGCTGGCAGGATCGGGAGGAGCTCGCATGTCAGATCAACCCCCGCATGGAGTTGTGCCAGATGGAGTTCCTGCGGCATGATCTCTCGAAGCACATCCGCCTCGACATGGCGCAGATCGAGGTACACATCACGGCCGGATTGTATCTGCTCGAAAATCGCCCGTGCCACCACATCGCGCGGAGAGAGCTCATCGACAAATCGTTCCCCTTCTTCAGTGATAAGGTGCCCTCCGATTCCTCGTGCCCCTTCGGAGATGAGCACCATCGATCCGGCCATCGCCGTGGGGTGAAACTGGACAAATTCAAGATTGCTCGCCACCCCTCCTGCGCGCAGTACGGCCGCGATCCCATCACCGGTTGCCCCGTAGCTGTTGGTGGTGTAGCCGTGATACATGCTTCCGTATCCGCCCGTGGCCAGCAGGGTATGTGCGGCCGTCAGAGCGACAACTTTTCCGTGGACACTGTCCCA
>WFMQ01000081.1 GCA_015488995.1 Nitratifractor sp.
TCTTCCTCCTCAGCATCCCCCACCGTCGGCAGCCCCTGAAGCATCCCCAGCGTGTACTGCACGCTCGAGACGGCGCGGGCGTTGGCCTCTTTGGTCGGGATGCCGAAGGCTTCGTTGCGGGTCTTGGTGATGATCTTATCCGCTCCCACCATCGCGGCGATCACCGTGGCAGTGGTGATGAGCGCGTCAGAGTTCTCTTTGTTGTAGGGAAACGCCCCCATCCACTGATGATACACGAGGTTGATCTGCGCCTCGGTGTGACCAAACCGATCGGCGTAGTGGCGGGCGAGCTTCTTGAGGACGTTGGAGGTGACGATATCCTGCGTCACTGAGCCGCTTTGGGAGAAACTGACCGAGAATGATGTCACCCCCTCTTCGAGTGAGAGGAGCATCTCGATGATTTGGATCACGATGACAATCACCGGAGGCTGGAGCGTCGCCGAGAGGGGGCCAAACGACTCTCGGTTGATCGGTTCATTGAGTTCAGAATAGAGTGCCGTGACCCGCTCGACATATTTCCAGTAGAGGAAGGCTTTGTCGAGCGGGAAGTTCTTGGAGTACGGGAGGAGATACGTGATCGGCCCCCCTTCGATCTCGAAGATCCCCGAAGCCAACGCCGTCTCCACCAGCAGCCGTGCATCGGGTGTCCCATGCCGCAGACTCACCGGCGTGTCAAAATGGGTGATCATCCGGCGGGTACTGCGGTAGCCGTGGTTGATGAGCGGATAGCCGTTGAGCATATCGACATCGTTTGCCTCTGAGAGAGCCAGCATCTTTTTGGCCGTAGCGTAGTCGTTGAGGCGGGTGTTGGAGTCGATCGTCAGCGGCAGCACATCCACCCCGGCTTCGATGAACTCTTCGTAGAGGCGATAGACTTTTTCATACGTCGGGAAGCCGCCTCTGGGCTGCACCTGCATCTTCTCCGAGGTTTTGAACCGATGAGAGATGAAGAGATTTTTGCTCGCCCCTCGGATAAATTCTTCGATCTCATCAAAATCAAACCGATCGGCGTATTCGTTGCGGGTGATGATCTCCCGTTCGCGCTGGAGGAGGCTCATGCGTATCTCCTTGGAGTATGTCCAGTCGATGCTACCAAGGAGCACCCCACCCCTGCAAGGGGCCTGCCTCCACGGCTTCGCTTCGCTCCGACCGCTCCGGTTCCGAAGCTACGAAAGACAAGCAGTTGTCTTTCGTAGACGCTTCTCACATTCGCGACTGCCAGAGCTATCGAGTGAAACCGGCGATTTCTCAGGGGGCTCAAATGCAATACACACATCATGACCTACGCTCCGCGATGAGGGCTTCGAGAGCGTCCAACCCCTCATTGAGATCTACCTGGTGGAATACGAGGTCAAACCCGTACCCCTTGAAACGCGGTACCAGCTCCTCAGGATCCATCTCCCCCACTCCAAGATTGCCTCCGATCATGAAAATCACATCCTCAAAGTCATACGTACCCTTGAGATACTGCAAATCCCGGCACCACCCCTCAGCCTCCCCGTTGAGCGACGAGATGAGCAGCACATCTGCCCGGGTCTCCACCAGCGCATCGAGAAACTCCTCAAGGTACGTATTGACCCCGAGATTAAATACGGTAAACCCCCGCTCCTGCAGCGAGATTTCGATAAGACGGTTGGCGACGACATGGATATCATTGCCCACAACTCCGGTGACGACTTTCATGCAGCTTCTTTTTTGATTTTATTGGATGATATTGTATTCTTTTTAGGATAATGTTTTCGTGTGGTGGGGGTCTGCCCCTTTGAAATGGGCGATGCAGTTGGTGCAGTCGTGCACTTTGTTGGTCTCGATCACCCGGTCTAAACCCTCGAAATCGAGAATGCGGATACGGCCCTCTTTGAGCCCTTCGATCAAAGAACTGTTTCTGAATTTTTTGAGGATGCGGGAGAGGGTTTCGGGGGTGATGTTGAGGATCGACGCGATTTCATTGTGTTTGAGCTTGTAAAAAATCTCAACATTTTCCATCAAAATTTTGGCGACTTTGGCTTCGGAGGAGTAGATGGTCTCTTTGTGGACGAGTGAGGAGAGGATCATCACCTTACTGGTGAGCGAT
Source organism: Nitratifractor sp. (assembly GCA_015488995.1). Lineage (GTDB taxonomy): Bacteria > Campylobacterota > Campylobacteria > Campylobacterales > Sulfurovaceae > S017-3. Next base: position 2,075 of record WFMQ01000081.1, read on the forward strand.
TTGATCATTTCGAGGGCAAACGACTCCTCGTGTAAGGAGTCGAAGACAAAGGAAGTGGGCACTTTGGCGATCTTCCCGTCGGTGAGAAATTCACACGTCGCCGGGAACGGCACTTGCTCAAAACACGCATACTCCCCAATCACCGCCGGGGCATCAAAGCGGTTGATTTGGATCTGGGTTCCCTTGGGGGAGGTTTTGTAGAGCTTGACCGTCCCCTCAAGGAGGACAAAAATGTGGTTGCTCTCATCTTCTTCATAAAAAACAATGCTCTCCTTTGTCAAATTTTTGAGGATCGCTTTGTCACGGAGACGTGCCAGATTGTCCTCACTGAGCTTGGAAAAGAGTTGTATCTCACGGAATCGATGCATGGATGCCCTTGCGCTATTTTTATAATCGGGCGATTATAACACAGGGAGTTAAAATTAAAGCTACCTCATGGAACTTAGTACGAGAACATAAGCCCCAAAAGATTACCGCTCAAACCAGCCCAGCTGATCCCGGAGTTTCACCACTTCCCCCACAACGATCAGTGCAGGGGTCGGCAAATCTTTGGCGCGATCATATATATCTGCGAGGGTCCCGACGACCGTCTGCTGATCGGGGCGTGTCCCCCGACTGATGACGGCGATGGGGAAGTCGGTCGGCTTGCCGATCTCGATGAGCTTGCGGGTGATGGTCTCGAGGCGGTGAAGCCCCATCAAAAATACGATCGTATCATCGGTACGGTAATTCTCCCAGGGGATCTGGGAATGCTTCTTGCTCGACTCATGCCCCGTAACCACACGAAACGAGACCGTCACGCCCCGATGGGTCACAGGGATCCCAGCATACTCCGGCACCGCGATGGCCGAGGTGATCCCGGGGATAAACGCAAACGCCACCTGCCGCTCTCGCAGGTAGATCCCCTCTTCGCCCCCACGTCCGAAGACAAATGGATCGCCCCCTTTGAGCCGGACAACCGTTTCATATGTTTGCGATGCCTGATAGATCGTGTCGTTGATCTCCTCCTGCGGGAGGGTGTGATGACTGTCTTCTTTGCCGACGTAGATGAATTCACAGCCGTCTTTGGCTTCTTCGAGGATCTCGGGGTTGGCGAGTCGATCGTAGATGATCACATCGGCTTCGCGGATCACCCGCAAGGCTTTGACGGTGAGCAATTCGATGTCGCCGGGGCCGGCTCCAGTGAGGTAAACCATGGTGACTCCTGTTTGTTTTTAGTTTCAATCTCATGTCGTCAACGCCGCGTAGGGTGTGCAACAGCACACCAAAATCGCAACGCGATTTATTCTGAAAGTGAAGGCTTCAGCCTCACCTTGAGGTTACTATGTTATGTGACCTTTTGGCGGGACTGAAGTCTCCGCTTCCGGAAAAATACTATCGGAAGGTGTGCAATGGCGCACCCTACGCGAGCAAAAAATTCGGGGCTGGGACTTTAGTCCCATTTAACGGGACTAAAGTCCCTACTTCATCCATAAAAGCATTGCAAAGCAACGCGTACCAAAATTCCTAACTCCTAATGTGCCATCTCCGCCTCGCTGAGATAACACGACGGATCCTCCGCCCACAGATCCCCGTGGATCGCATAGGCTCGGCTCCGTGACCCTCCGTTGCAAATCGCAAGGTAGCGACACTCGGCACATTGACCTCCGAGGTGGCGGGGGTGTTCGCGCAGCTTCGTGAGCACCTCCATCGGCTGGTTGGTCCAAATGTCCGAAAAATCCTGCGTGAGGATATTGCCAATCGTGAGCGGAAAGAATGGATCGGGTTTGACATTGCCTTCCGAGTCGATGTTGAGGAGTTTGCGCCCGGCACTGTTGCCCCCCCAGGCGAGGAGACGACGCTCCATCTCATCGGCCAGCTCGGGATACCGCTCGGCAAACCGTCGCTGGAAGAGGATCGCATCCATCTCCATGTTGCCAGTGACAATCTCAATGTCCCGCCCACTCTCGTGATACTCAAAGGCTTTGTCAAGGATGAAATTGACCGCCGTGATCCGCTGTTCTTTGGTCAAGTCCATTGCGAGATTGTCCAGCCCCCGACCGCTGTACACCAGGTGGGAAATGTAGACTTTGGGGATGGCGTGCTCTTCGGCCAGCTCAAAGATAAACGCCAGATCGTCGTAGGTATCTTTGGTCATCGTGAAGCGGATGCCCACTTTGGTACGGCCGTAGCTGTTGAGCAGATCGACCGCTTTCATCGATTCGACAAAGGAGCCTTTGAGGCCTCGGAAGGCATCGTGTACTTCAGGGCTGCCGTCAATGCTGATTCCCACATAATCAAACGTATCGAGGATCCGCTCAGCATTGCCTGTCTTGACGTAGAGTCCGTTGGTGGAGAGGTAGGTGACGATGCCCAGCTCTTTGCACCGTGCGGCGATGTCGTAGATGTCTTTGCGGGTGAGCGGCTCCCCGCCGGAGAAGATGAGAAACTTCACGCCGTTGGCTTTGAGCTTGGGGAGGGTCGCCATGATCGCCTCGGTGGTGAGGACATCCTCGGAGTCGAGATCAGCGCGGGAGTAGCAGTGGAGGCAGCTGAGGTTGCAGCGATTGGTGAAGTTCCAGATCGCGATGCTCCCATCGAGCACCCGGGCGGGTTTCCCTTCGGTGACGCTTTTGAGGAGGTTGGAGAGTCGGAACATTATTTCACCGCCTTGGGGGTATTGGATTCTGCCGTTTGGGGCTTGTAGCTGAGGATGTAAGCGGTGATCGCCTGAAGCTCCTCCTCTCTGAGGGGCAATTTCGGCATCGCATTTCGACGATAGCCGAGGGTCCTGGAGACGCTCTCGGGATCGCTAATCATCGCCCGGATCGTCGCCGCATCACGCTGGGAAGCGATTTGTGCAAACGGAGGGCCAAACGCCATGGCCGTCTGGTGGTGGCACCCCCAACAATAGGTCTCAAAGACCTTTTGACCGCTGACCGCCCAACTGGGGGAAGTCGCTGCAAAAACCATGAGAAAAAGAGCCAGTAGATTTCGCATGCTTTTCCTTATTTGAAAAATTCGAATCTCACCGATGATACTACCACCATTTTGTTTTTGGGGAGTTGATTTGGCGCAAGAGTTGTCTCCGGGCTCTTGGTCCTGATCCTTTATGATACGTCTTCACCCAAATCCGTACATAGAAAATCTGCAGTAGCTGTGATGCTCGTGTTCATGGGGTGTGTGCACAATCTAAGTCGCACCCGTAGGTTCGGCGATGATTGTGCGCAAAGTCCATGGATACGATGATTGCGGCTAATGCTTTTTTCTATGTACGGATTTGGGCTTCAGCCCCCCCTCAACAAAACCAATCTACAATTCGAATCACTCCCTCCTCAAGGATGATGCCTATGCCCGCACCGCTTCTAAACGCCACCGGTCTCTCTCATGCGTTTGACTATCCTTTGTATGAGGGGATTGACCTCGCGCTGTATCCTGGAAGGAGTGTGGCCGTACAGGGGCGCAGCGGGAGTGGCAAATCGACCCTGTTGCACACATTGGCGGGCTTTCTCCCTCCGCTGACGGGGAGGGTGATGATCCTCGGACGCGATCTCTATGAGATGGATGAAGGGGAGCGAGAGATGTTTCGTCGGACGGAGTTGGGGATCGTGTTTCAGACCCATTATCTGTTCAAGGGGATGACCGGACGGCACAACATCGAAGCCGCGACCCAACTGGCGGGTACACAGCTCGACCCATGGCTGCTGGAGCGGTTGGAGATCGACGGTGTGATCGACCAAAAGGTCAGTGAGCTCTCCGGCGGACAACAACAACGGGTCTCACTCGCACGCGTCTTAGCGAAGCAGCCCCAGCTGATCTTCGCCGATGAACCGACGGGCAACCTCGACAAGCAGACGGCGATCCTCGTCATGGACGTGATGCAAGAGTACATCCGCGAGCGACAAGGGACACTCTTCCTCGTCACCCACGATGGGGAGATCGCGGAGAGATGTGAAGCGCATTATCTCCTGCAGGAGAAGAGACTCCAGTGCTTATCCTGAATCTATCCATCAAGACAGGGATAATTGTCTGTCCTTTACCCATCTTTGGCTATAATCATCCAGAATTTTTTTGGAGAGTGGCATGACACGACGTATTTTTACACCCATATTTTTGATGGTTTCACTTTTGGTTCTCGCTGGATGCGGAGGCGCTGGTCCGGATGCGGGGTTGCTCAGTTATTCTTCCAAGATCCCGACAGAAACCATCAACGCCGAATTGAGCAAGGTGACCCCCATCAAACGCCGCTCGACGTTTGGATCGTTTGCCATCAATCGTGCATCAATCGAACCGGCCTCGGCTCAGGACAGGGTGGTACTGATGAGCCGTTTTGGCTTGACGACGTTTGAGATCCCCGAAGGGGTTAGCGGGATGTTGGCGGCCTCCTGTGGCCTGCGATACGATGCCCAGACCAAGCAAATCTTCCTCACCGACATTCGCCCAAAAGCGATACGGTTTGGCAACGCCTCCCTCTCCAAATACGTCAGCAAAAGCACCCGAAAGGCGATCGGCTCCATCGTCTCCAAAGTCTTCGGCGATATCCCCATCCACCAGATGGACTCCTCCTTCTCCGCCAAATTCGTCAAGAAAGTGACCATCTACAAAGGGAACATTGTCATCGTCTATGGGCTGTAGGGAAATTAAGAGTTTTGCGCGAAAAGGGTGTCAGGTGATAACGATAACTCACCCCCTACTCCTCTTTATCACTCCATAAACAGCAGGTTGTGATATGCCCAATACTTTAGCGATACTGTGTTGAGAATATCCTTTTGCTACTGCTTTAAGTATCTGTTTGTTTCGCTCTTTTATATCAGTAATATTTGCAAACATCTTTTCTAATTTTTTTATATCACTTTTTTTCTTACTGTTGGGTGCTTCTACTAAAGATGATGCTGTTTTTAATTCTTGTAATTGTTGTCTATCTACAGGATTTGTGAGAAATGCTTCTATGGCTTCTTTATCATCTTTGTAGTTTTGTACTATCCACGACGCTTTGAGGCACTCTGGTATCTCTTTGTAATTGAGAAAGTAATGATATGAGCTATAAGGATATGTGGATATATCTTTTGATATTTTTGCTTTGAGTGGGTTTTGTTCTATGTAGCACATAAGTGTATAGAGATAGGCTTCATCTGTAATATACCAAGATTTAAA
>WFMQ01000082.1 GCA_015488995.1 Nitratifractor sp.
GTTCTGTGAGAGCCTCGAAGTGCGATTCTTTGGGGCTACTCGACAACTAAATCCTAAATAAATTCTGCTATACTTTCGCCAAATTAACCCATACAAAAGAGAGGATCACACCATGGCACGCCTCCCCCGCATCGATATCCCTGGTTATCACCATATCGTTAACCGTGGTGTCAATCGCTCGGTGGTGTTTGCCAGTGAAGAGGACAAAGAGACATTCTTGCGCATCCTCTGCAAGGCCTGTCGGATTTATGATGTCGTGTTGCATGACTATTGTCTGATGGACAACCACTACCACCTCCTGATCGAAAACCAGAATGAGAACCTTTCGCTCTTCATGCGTCAGGTCAATGCCAACTATGCCCTCTACTTCAACAAACGCTACCACCGGAGCGGTCATCTGTGGCAGGGGCGGTATCGTTCGTGGCTGATCCTGGGAGAAGAGTACCTCTACCAAACTATCCGCTACATCGAACACAACCCTATCGAAGCCAAAATGGTAGAGAATGTTGTCGATTACCGGTATACCCTTGCTTCACAGATACTCAGAGGCGACGTAATCCCTCCGTGTGCTCAGGAGTCTCTGCTGTATCAGACCTATGACATTGCCACATTGGCACATTTCCTCTCTGAGCCTTTGAGTGCAGAGGAGATCACCCAGCTTGAGACCCAACGCAAACAGAAGATCGAGATCGATACGGAGCACAAAAAGCCAAAACCAATCGAGAAAAAACCTCTCAAGAGCTATTTTGACCCAGGCATGGACAAAACCCAGCGCAATCAGGCCATCTACGAAGCGTACCGTCAGGGGCACACCCAAAAAAGCATAGCGGCGTATCTCGGACTGAGTGATGCGATGATCAGTATCGTGGTGAAGAAATTTAGGATTTAGTTCCTGACCCTGATGAGCATGGTGATAGTAACCTATCTAAACACCCCCGCAAAAAAACACCACAAACCTCACCGATTTAATCCGCTCCTATCCTCAATCGCTCTATAATAATGCACTTTTATAAAAGGAGTGTATGGTGAATATACATGAGTATCAGGCTAAACAGATATTCCAGAAGTACGGCGTGCCTACCCCGCGAGGGATCGTAGCGAACACGCCCGAGGAGGCAGTCGCCAATGCCAAAGAGCTTGGCGGAAACATCTGGGTCGTCAAAGCACAGATCCATGCCGGCGGGCGGGGTCTCGGTGGCGGGGTGAAGCTTGCCAAGTCGCTCGATGAGGTCAAAACCCTCGCCGATGAAATCCTCGGGATGACGCTGGTGACCCATCAGACCGGCCCTGAGGGGAAACTGGTACAGAAAGTGTACATCGAAGAGGGAGCCGACATCAAAGACGAGCTCTACCTTGGTGTCGTCCTTGACCGTGCCAAAGAGATGCCCGTCATCATGGCCTCGACTGAAGGGGGGATGGAGATCGAAAAGGTTGCCGAAGAGACCCCCGATAAGATCGTCAAAGTCGCCGTCGATCCGGCGATCGGCTTCCAAGGATTTCATGGCCGTGAGCTGGTCTTTGGTCTCGGGATCACCGACAAAGCCGAGCAGGGTAAATTCATCAAATTTGCCAAAGCCCTCTACACTGTCTACATGGAAAACGATGCCGAGATGATCGAGATCAACCCTCTCATCAAGACCGGTGCCGGCGATTTCCTCGCACTCGATGGCAAAATGGGCTTTGACGACAGTGCGCTGGGACGCCACCCCGACATCGAAGCGATGCGTGACCTGAGCGAAGAAGATCCCGATGAGCGTGAAGCGGGTGAATACAACCTCAGTTACATCGCCCTCGACGGTGAGATCGGTTGTATGGTCAACGGTGCCGGTCTGGCGATGGGGACGATGGATACCATCAACTACATGGGCGGTACCCCGGCCAACTTCCTCGATGTGGGGGGCACTGCCAACGCCGAGACCGTCGCCAAGGGATTTGAGATCATCCTCAAAAATCCCAACGTCAAAGCGATTTTCGTCAACATTTTCGGCGGGATTGTCCGCTGTGACCGGATTGCCAACGGGATCTTGGAGGCGACCGAAAAAGTCGATGTCAATGTCCCCGTCGTCGTCCGACTTGATGGCACCAATGCCGAAGAGGCAGCCGTGATCCTCGACAATGCCAACATCGAAAACATCATCACCGCCACCGACCTCGGTGACGGGGCACGCAAAGCCGTCGAAGCAGCAAAAGGAGCGAACTAATGTCTATTCTCGTCAATAAAGATACCAAAATTATCGTTCAGGGCTTTACCGGAAAAGAAGGAACCTTCCATGCTGAGCAGTGCCTCGCATACGGTTCACAGATCGTCGGTGGCGTCACCCCCAACAAGGGAGGTCAGGAGCACCTCGGCCAGCCGGTATTTAACACCGTCAAAGAAGCGATCGATGCGACGGGTGCGACCGTCTCCATGATCTTCGTCCCGCCTGCGTTTGTCGCCGATGCGGTCATGGAAGCGGCGGACGCGGGGATCGATCTGGCCGTTATCATTACCGAGGGAGCGCCCGTCCGTGACATGCAGGCGGCCAAAGCCTACGCCGTCAAGCACGGCATGAAGACCATCGGCCCCAACTGCCCCGGCATCATCACCGCCGAAGAGTGCAAGATCGGCATCATGCCCGGCAACATCTTCAAGAAGGGCAACGTCGGGCTCATCTCCAAGTCTGGAACCCTCACGTATGAAGGCGCCAATCAAGTCGTCCGTGAAGGGTACGGCATCAGTACGGCTGTGGGCATCGGGGGTGACCCCATCATCGGCCTGAGCTACAAGCAACTCCTCCCGATGTTTGAAGCCGATCCGGAAACCGAAGCGATTGTAATGATCGGTGAGATCGGTGGCGATCTCGAGATCCAGGCGGCCAAGCTCATCCAAAAGCAGATCACCAAGCCCGTCGTCGCCTTCATCGCCGGCCAAACCGCCCCCAAAGGTAAGCGCATGGGTCACGCCGGTGCGATCATCAGCGGCAGTGCTGGTACCGCCAAAGAAAAGATGGACGCCCTCGAAGCCGCTGGTGTCAAAGTCGTCGTCTCCCCTGCTGAGATCGGCAAAGCGGTCAAAGAAGTCCTCGAGGCTCACAAAGCGTAATGCTCCTCCCTTTGCATTCCCATCGTCTTTGGTGGGGTGCGATCATGTCCATCTATTATCAGCCCCACTCCCCCGCAACATTCTTTTTTGAACACAGTGGTATACGATTGCATACCACGTAGTGCTCTGTCAAAAGGATTGGGTTGAGAATTTCCTAAACAAAGCTGCACTGACCATACCGATAATTAGCCAAAAAACTCCATTGGAAATATAACTTGCCTGAACAAAAGAGTAGAATAATGATATTGGTGCCGTACCACCATCATACTCAGGGTGTGGTGCTCCGACGATATGGGGTGCGAGGATGAGAAGAATTGCCAAAACTCGATAGCGTATGTCGTGCGTAAAAAAGAGGACAGCAAATCCCAATGCTGATGCCCCCACGGTCACAATCCACCAAAGTTGTCGTGATGCCAAACTTGCTGCCAAAGTACCCGGCACTTCTGGCGTCAGCCCCAAACTTGGGAGGACAAAAAATGTAAGATATCCGATGATGCCCGCGACAAAACCTTTGCGCAATGTCAGGTTATTGATATAAAGGTAGACAGCAGACAACAAGAAGGCAAAGCCTGTTGCCAACACACAATTGGCCACAAAAGTAAAAAAGAGTCTCTCTGCTCCATTTGAAGGGAACCAGGCATCGGCTTGGTCTTCATGGCTAACCGGAGAGAACGTGAATTTGCGATGGTGTGTGTAGTCGATGAGCGTGCCACCTTCGTACGCTTCAGCATCATGGATAATAGGTAGGGTACTGATCGATTGAATGCCTGTAAACAGGGTACCAGCCAAAAAGCCAGTCCACAATGCGGTCAAAATAATTTGCCTAAACATCATTGCCGACACTAATGACACGGAAATGCAGCGGTATGTCTGACATCGTGTGCTGCATTATGAAGTTGTATGGGAGAAGAGAGACCCACAACAAAGATTAACAATAATCCCACAAAAACAGTGATGACTGCTACAACAGTTTTTGATATTTCTTGAGAAACAGGTACACTACCTGCCGCATAACGATTCATAAAATAGCCTTTTTTTGGATTGTGGATTGGCGTACATGTACATCAACGCAAATGGTACCTGTTCTTTGTGCATGAAATGTGCACACGCGATCAAAAGGGGATGGGGATACAATTAAAGGGTGAGACTTGGTACCCCTTATCTTTCCATTACACATTTGTTACATTAAGTAACGCCTACATAAAAAATACAAAATTCCTCCACAACACATATTATCTTTATTTATAAAACTGTATAATTCATCTGACCAACAAAGTCAAATACATCCATTAGAGGAAAGGAGGACACTGTATGAATAACAGTGACTATGTTCCCGAAGTGACTTCATCGATTGGTGAAGTTGCAGAGCAGAGCCAAACTCTACTTCAGGAAGAGAGGCGAGATTTTCTGAAGCGTGGCGTTTCATTGTCGGTAGGGGCTGCGGCCGCTATGGGCGGTGCTATGAGCGTTTCGGCAGAAGGATTCAAGCCCGACCCGGCCAATCTCCCACCCCACATCGCCAAGTGGGGCAAGAGCTGGGGGCGCGATGCCAATACCCATCCGTACGGCATACCGTCCAAGTATGAAGCCAATGTGGTACGACGTATTGTCCCCTGGTTGACTGCCGATCAAAAAGCGACGGTGGTCTTCACCCCGTGGCAAGACATCGAAGGTACGGTGACCCCCAATGGACTCCATTTTGTCCGAACACACGGGGGTGTCGTAGACATCAATCCCCTTGAGTGGCGGTTGATGATTCACGGGAGGGTCGATCGTCCGGTGATTCTCACCCTTGAGGATCTCAAGCGATACCCATCCGTGACCCGTCAGCACTTCTTCTCGTGCCCGGCCAACAGTGCGATGGAATCACGTGGCCCCGGTCTCGACTCAGTGCAGGCGACGCACGGGATGCTCTCATGCTCCGTTTACACGGGTGTTGAGCTCAAGACTATCCTTGAGGATATTGGGCTCAAAGAGGGTGCCAAGTGGATGTTCTCTGAGGGATCGGATCCCGCGAGTGTGGGACGCTCCGTTCCCATCGAGAAAGTGTTGGATGATGCGATGCTCGTCTATGCGATGAACGGAGAAGCTCTCCGGCCTGAGAATGGGTATCCTGTTCGCCTGCTCCTTCCGGGCTGGGAAGGGGTACTGCAGACCAAATGGCTGCGTCGCTTGAAGTTTGACGACAAAGCATGGTGGGTACGCGAAGAGAACACCAAGTACACCGAGTTGCTTCCTGATGGCCATGCCAAAATGTTCAACTGGGTGTTTGAGTCGGATTCCGTCATCACAACCCCGTGCCCTGAGCGTGATTGGCAAGGGATGAAAGCCGGCCCGATGAAGATCGCCGGTATCGCTTGGAGTGGTCGCGGTAAAGTGGAGCATGTTGATGTGACACTCGACGGTGGCAAGACATGGAAAGAAGCGACCATCACGAGTGAGAAGTTGCCCAAGTCGGTTATCCGATTTGAATTTCTCTTTGACTGGGATGGTAAGCCGATGATGGTCGGAAGCCGCTCGACCGATGAGACGGGCTATACGCAGCCGACCGAGCAAGAGTTGCTCGAACAAAAAGGAACCGAGTTTATCTACCACCGCAACGCGGTACAACTCTGGGAAGTTTCAGCCAATGGGGAGGTGCACAATGTCCAAATCCGTAATGCGTAAATCTTTCGGAATGGCCGCCATCGCTGCGTTGAGTGCTCTGGCACTGGGAACCTCGCTTCAAGCGGGTGAGACTCACGCCAAAGCGAGCTACACTCCTGCTGACCCAAATCACTACCCTTTCCGAGGGATCGTGACCAACAAAAAAGGTCAGAAGATCAATGTCGATGGTGCGGTCGTACGTCCCGCCATCGAAGGGGATTTGGTCAACCACTCCCCAATCAAAGGCTACAAGCCTCACTTTGGTAGCAAAGCGACCCAAGAGATGATCGATGCGTGGAATGTCGATGTTCGCCCCGATGGCAAAGGATTGCCGGCTGGGAAGATGACGGTCGAGAAGGGTTCGGAAGTGTTCGCCAAAAACTGTGCCATGTGTCACGGTGAATTCGGCGAAGGCTCTGGGAAAAACCCGGTACTCGTCGGTGGACAAGGGACGCTGAAGAACCAAGCACACAATGGGGGTGAAGAGGGTCCGGAGAAGACACTCGGAAGCTATGCTTCCTACATCGCCCCGTACTTTTGGTACATCAAGATGGCGATGCCGCTTCCAACCCCCAAATCGTTGAGCAACGATGAAGTGTATGGAATCCTTGGTTATCTGCTTCAACTCAACGAGATTGAAGTCAACGGCAAAGAGATCGAAGACGATACCGTCATCGATGCGGCGTTCATCAAGGCAGTACACCTCCCCAATGAAAAAGGGTTTGAGTACAACGACCTGCGTCACCCCTATTCACACGGTAAACGCTGCATGACCGACTGCATTGATCCCAAGAAAATCAAGGTGATGCACATCGGTGTCGATGCAACAGACAGCATCCAGCCTTCTGTTTTGGTACCGCGCTTCAACATGGAAGAGCCCAAAAAGAAAAGCGGTGGTAATGCTGCCCAGTCGGACTACAAAGCCCACTGCGCTGCTTGCCACGACAGTGGAGCCGCAGGTGCACCGGTTGTCGGGCAAAAAGGTGACTGGGCTTCCCGGATCAAGCAAGGAAATGACACACTTTACACGCACGCCATCAAAGGCTTCAACGGTATGCCTCCCAAAGGGGGTGCCATGAGTCTCAAAGACGATCAGGTCACAGCGATCGTGGATTACATGGTCCATGCCAGTAAATAAGGAGTTAGTATGAGACGTTTACACAAGATACTGTTTGCCCTGAGCCTCGGGATTGTGATCCCAGTCGCAGCACAGGCTGGAGACAATGCTCTGGTCAAAGAGGGTGCCAAGATCTTCAAGACCAAGAATCTGGGGAACTGTATCTCATGTCATGCAGCCAATGGCAAGAAGCTTGACGGTCCGGGTAGTCTCGGCCCCAAGCTCTCGGGTCTCTCCGCTTGGCCAGAGAAGGCTCTGCATGACAAGATCTACGACCCCTATACCACCAACCCCGTTTCGGCCATGCCTGCCTTTGGCAAAAATGGCTGGCTGGACGAGCATCAGATTCAGGCGCTGGTCGCCTATCTGAAAACCATCAACTAAACACACCACAAAGGAAACACACATGAAACGACGCGAATTTATCGGATACGGAACAGGAATCTTGGCTTTGGCAGCTGCCCCAAGCCTTTTGAGTGCAAAAGATTACCGCAAGGCACTTCCCGATGTCTGGAAGATCAAAAATGATGTCGCCAAAAAAGGGGCATCAACCGCAGCAACTGATGCGGCAGTCAAAGCAATTTTCGGTAAAGAGGTCGCTGCCGATGACGGCGTAGGACTCAAAACACCTGAAATCGCAGAAAACGGTGCGGTTGTACCTGTCACGATCAAGGCTGACGGTGCAAGCCGTATCGCCCTCTTCGAGAGTGCCAACCCAGAAGCAGCCGTAGTCATCTTCGATGTCCCCAAAGATGCGATCCCTGAGTATTCTGTCCGGATCAAGATGCAGCAAACTGGAACCATCACGGCTGTCGCTGAAGTGGATGGCAAACTCCACCGTACCGACAAGATCACCAAAGTCACTGTCGGTGGATGTGGCGGTTGATACGCTGCTGATGATGAATGACCCGCGTGGATCCGGTCACATGATCGGTTCTGA
>WFMQ01000083.1 GCA_015488995.1 Nitratifractor sp.
GCCGTGCCAGTCGAGGTGGTCGGGGGTGATGGGCAACAGCAGGTAGATGTCTGGGCTGGCGGTGCGGGCGTGGTGCAGCGTATAGGAGCTGGTCTCGAGTATCCAGAGGGGGGTTTGGGGGTCGAGATCGGCCAGTGGGGTGCCGATGTTGCCGCCACTCACGGCTCCCCGTATGCTGAGGAGGTGGGTGAGCATTTGGGTGGTGGTGGTCTTGCCGTTGGTGCCGCTGATCCAAACGGTGAAAGGCTTGCGCCTTTCGAGTGAATAGTGAATAGTGAATGGTGAATGGTTTTGGTATGCATTGCTTTGCAATGCTTTTGTTGTTGGCGTAGGGACTTTAGTCCCGTTTGGTGGGGCTGAAGTCTCAGCCCCTGATTGGCCAAGGAAGAAATCGTATTCGCTGATGGGATGGTGGGCTTTGCTTAAAATAGGGTGGTGTGGGGGGATGCTGGGGGTGAGGATCTCGAGATCGCTGGTGTCGGGATCGAAATGATCGGTAGGGAGGATGCGGTTGCCCTCTTCATCCTGCCAAGGCTCTTCGGTACGGTCATCGTAGAAGGTCTGATCCCCCCCGAGGTAGCGGGCGATGGCGCGGGTGGTGAGGCCGTAGCCGATGAGACTCAGTGCCATAGCAGTGTCCTACTATGGAGTGAAGAGTGAAGAGTGAAGAGTGAAGAGTATTGGTATGCATTGCTTTGCAATGCTTGTGTTGTTGGGGACGTGACTTCAGTCGCGTTTGGTGGGGCTGAAGTCCCAGCCCCTTTTCTCTCGTTCCATATCTCCTGCTGTGGGACGTCATACTGGAGCTTATTTCGTGCCGTCATTGTTTGACCTTTTTACCGTATCTTTAGGGTAATGAGTGCCAGGAGATTGGCGATGATGGCGATCATCCAGAAGCGGACGATGATTTTGTTTTCGGCCCAGTTTTTCATCTCATAATGGTGGTGGATGGGTGCCATGAGGAAGATGCGCTTCTTGCGAAGTTTGTAGCTCCCTACCTGAAGGATCACCGAGACAGTCTCGATAACAAAAATGATGCCGATGAGGATGAGGAGGATTTCGCTCTTGCCGAGGATCCCCATGTAGCCAAAGAAGGCACCGATGGAGAGGGAGCCGGTGTCACCCATGAAGAGTTCGGCGGGGTAGCTGTTGTACCAAAGGAAAGCAAACAACGCTCCGATGAGTGATGCCGCGACAATGACCACTTCACCTACCCCTTGGATGTTGGGGAGGAGCAGGTAGTGGGAAAATCCTGCGTGACCGATAAAATAGACAAAGATGCTCAGGGTCCCGAGTCCGACGATGCTCGGTACCGTCGCCAAACCGTCGAGGCCGTCGGTGAGGTTGACGGCGTTGCTCGCAGCGACAAGCACGACCATCCACAAGAGAGTTGCCCCGATCCCGCCCATATCCAAAAGGGGTGTCTTGACAAAGGGGACATACAGAGTCGTCGGAAAATGGACACCATAAATCAGCCAGAGTGCCATCAAGGCAGAGACAGCAAACTGCAATCCCATTTTACCCCGGGCGGTCAACCCCTGGAGGTTGTCTCCGGTGAGGATTTTTCCGATGTCATCCTTGAACCCGACAACGCCAAAGCCCACCAAGACAAAGAGCCCGCCCCAGACGTACCCATTGGTCAAATTGGCCGTCAACAGTGAGGCGATGACGGTGGTGACGACAAAGACGGCTCCCCCCATGGTGGGGGTGTGTTGTTTCCCTTCATGTGCCGGGACATATTTGTTGATGGGTTGGTTGGCTTTGCGACTGATGGCCCATGCGATGTATCGAGGGAGGAGTACGATCGTCAGGGCAAAGGAGAAGAAAAAGGCGATTCCCGCCCGGACTGAGATGTAGTTGAGTAGATTGATATCAAAAAGGTGATGGAAGAAATACAGCATGGCGGACTTTCAATCGAGTATTAGATAAGAGATGGTATTTTACACAATCTTTCTTTTAAGGATGGTATCGTGAGTCCAAACGTGAACAAAACCCTGCTGATCATCACCGACGGGATCGGGCACAAACCGCAGAGTGCCTGCAACGCTTTTGCGGATGCCGAGAAGCCGACCTATGCGCATCTGTTTGAGGGGGTGCCTCATACCCTGATCGCCACCCACGGCCTGAGTGTTGGTCTCCCCGAGGGGCAAATGGGCAACTCTGAAGTGGGGCACATGACGCTCGGCAGTGGCCGGGTACTCTATCAGGATCTGGTCAAGATTTCACGGGCACTTGAGGAGGGGACATTGGCAGACAATGGTGCATTGCAAGCAACGCTTGGGCAGAGTGAGACGGTGCATTTGATCGGCCTCATGAGCGACGGCGGGGTGCATTCGCACGTCAATCACACCATCGGGCTGGTGCAGATCGCCCAGGAGATGGGCAAGCGCGTATGGCTCCATCTGATCACCGACGGGCGGGATGTGAGTCCCACGTCTGCCCCTCAGTCTCTCCAGCAGATCGAAGCGATCTGTGATGAGCAGATACGCATCGCTACCATCGGCGGCCGCTACTATGCCATGGATCGAGACAACCGCTGGGATCGGGTCGAGCGGGGCTACCGGGCGATCGCGCTGGCTGATCCGGTGACCGAGCTGAGTCCGGCGGAGTATGTTGCCGAGAGTTATGCTGCCAATATCACCGATGAGTTTCTCGATCCAGTTGCCTTCGTCGGGTATCCCGGGATCGCTGAAGGGGATGCCGTGGTGCTGACCAACTTCCGCAGCGACCGGATGCGTGAGATCGCTCAGGCACTGGGCGATTCTGAGTTTACCGGATTTTCCCGTGTCTACACTCCCATCCATCTGGCGACGATGACCCAGTACGATGCGACCTTCCCCTATCCCGTGATGTTCCCAAAAGAGGCTCCGACACACACCTTGGCTGAGGTGATCTCCCGTGCCGGGCTGCGCCAATTTCACACGGCCGAGACGGAGAAATACGCTCATGTGACTTTTTTCTTCAACGGAGGGATCGAGACACCGTATGAGGGGGAGAGCCGTGTGCTGATCCCCAGTCCCGATGTGGCGACGTACGATCTCCAGCCTGAGATGTCCGCCCCCGAAGTGGGAGCAGCCGTGCGCACGGCGATGGGGGAGGGGTATGAATGTATCGTCGTCAACTTCGCCAACGGCGATATGGTCGGCCACACGGGCAACTACGAGGCGGCCAGAAAAGCAGTCGAGACGGTCGATGAGCAGATCGGTTTTATTCTTGAGCACGCCAAACAACACGGCTACAACCTCATCCTCACCTCCGACCACGGCAACTGCGAAGAGATGTGCGATGGAGCGGGGAATGTCCTGACCAACCATACGGTGGGGGATGTCTGGTGCTTCGTGATGGCCGAAGGGGTTACCCAACTGCGCGAAGGGGGCGGACTCAACAACATCGCCCCGACGGTGCTGGAGCTGATGGGGCTGGAGGTGCCTGAGGAGATGGATGGGAGTTTGATCCTGTAGGGTGTGCAATTGCGCACCCTACGTGAGCTTGGATTCCCCTAAGAAAACCTATGCAAAATTTCTACCCACTATTTTCCGGAAACTCCCCGCTGTGATAGAGCCACTTTCCCCCTTCCCGAACAAATCGGCTCTGCTCGACCATTGCTCCGTCACCGAATGTCGCACGGAAGGTAACGAAGGCCTCCTCGTCTCCATCGACAAACTCAAAAATCTCCAGTCTCCGAAACTCCGTTTGCCCTGAGAAGGCTTCGATCTCGGCGAGCCATGTGGTAGTATCCTCAGTATAGTCGGGGTTGTCCAGGTGGGTGGTGGCGATGATGTATCGGCTCTGCCCAAGGGCGTAGGCACTGTAGCGGCTCTTCATCAGGACGAGGGCATCGGCGGGGCGGGCTCCTCGGTGGTAGGGTTGGCAGCACTTTTTGTATTTTGTCCCGCTTCCGCAGGGACAGGGGGTGTTGGGGGATGGTTTTTTCATGGGGGTATCGTAGCATAAGTTTTTTATCATGAGTATTAGGTAACTTTTGCTATACTCAAAGCAATTAATTTATAAGGTGTTTTCATCGATAAAGCTTGATATGTGTATAGTCGGTAATTTTAAATCTTTGGATGCCTTTGAACTTTATTTTTCTAAATTTACTTGTTTGATAGGACTTAACAGTTCAGGCAAATCTACACTGCTTCAATTCATTGATTTTATTTCTGCTCAGATGAGAGGAGATATATCTGGGTGGCTGAAGAGTAGAGACTGGGATGGAATAGAATTGAAATCGAAAGTTGCAAATACAAATAATATTATTATTGTTTTAGGGTTTTATTATAATGAAGAGTTTTACGTGTGGTATTTAGAATTTGACACACATTTAAGAAGAGTTATTCATGAGAAGATAGCACTTGTCAGGAAACCTTCTGGTCTTTCAAAAAGTAAAATCATATTTGAAGTAAAAAATTCTAAGTTTATGATAGATAAAGATGGAGAGATCAATGAGGGAGAGATTATCCAGGAGTATGAAGGATCATTTCTTGCCAAACTCAAACCTGAACTTTTACCAAATGTAATTGTAGAGCTTAGAGAGTATCTTCAGAATATTTATTCATTAGATTTGCTCTCACCAAGAGAGTTGCAAAAAGAGTCCAAGGATAGTTCAATACTGGGATTGAGCGGAGAGAATTTGAGTGGATTTTTAAACTCATTTGATGAAAAGCAAAAAAAGAACATCTTAACAAATCTTCAAAAATGCTACCCTAATATCGTAGATTATCATGTGAAACCAACAGCGAATGGATACTATAGGTTAGAGGTTACCGAGAAATTTGAAGAAAAAGTGATCACCAATGAAGCAAAATATCTCAATGATGGGGTATTGCGACTCATTGCTATTTTTGCTCAACTTGAAACGAAACAGAGTTTTTTACTCTTTGATGAGATTGAAAATGGAATCAACAGTGAATTGATAGAGACGTTGATGGATATTCTAATCGCCTCGAAACATCAGATTATTGTGACAACGCATAGCCCTATGATACTGAATTATATCGATGATGATATCGCCAGAGAATCTGTAAAATATATCTATAAAACCAAAGAGGGATTGACGCAAAGCATTCCATTTTTTGACATACCCTCCATGGCAGAGAAGTTAGAGATGATGGGAGCAGGTAGTGCTTATGTGGATACGAATTTAGAAGATTTGGTCGAAGAGATAGAAGAAGTTCAGAAAAGAAAAAAAGAAGAGAAATAGTGCATTTGGTTTTGAGTGGAGAGGGGAGTAGTGACTTAGGTTTCTTTTTGGTTTACAACAATGAGTTTATTGCTGGGAGCATGTATTTTATCGTTGATAAGCTTATTGAGAAGGAGCATGATTTCTCCTATTACAGCGCCAAAAATGAGATGATTACTTTTGTTCCCAAAGCCGAACTGACAAAATTGACAAGAGAACTACCGCCATTTACGGGCAAAAAGGGGCAGAGAGGGACAGCATACTTTACCAATAATGCCATTGCTTTGGCTCGTGTAGCAAAGAGGAGAGCCAGAGAGTTAAATGATGAGGTGGTGGCTGTTTTGTTTAGGGACGCCGATGGAACAGTCAGCACTTCTCGGGGGATGTGGGAAGAGAAAGTTGCCTCTATTGTGAATGGTTTTAAAATAGAAAAATTTGACAGAGGTGTCGCCATGGTTCCCAAGCCAAAATCGGAGGCTTGGCTAATCTGCTCCTTAAAGGATAGACCTTATGAGAATTGTCAAAGAATAGAAGGGCGTTCAGGCAATGATGACTCGCCCAATAATCTAAAAGATGAGTTAGAGAGTTTTGGGCTGTCTCATAATGAAATTAACGAGATGATTCAAAATGGGGAAATAGATATTGATAAGATAGATATGCCGAGTTTTGTGTATTTTACGGATAGATTAAAAGCATTACTTTAGATTGCACATCCCTTGAGAACTTTGGGTGTATGGATATCCAGAGGTTCGATACCGAGGTGCTCTAAATCCATTGTATGCTACAATCACCTAACACTATTTTCAAGGACAAATCATGACATTCACAGGCAAAAACGTACTCGTCACGGGTAGCAGCAGAGGGATCGGGGCTCAGATCGCTATGGGATTGGCTAAGCAGGGGCTCAAGGTGTGGGTCAATTATCGCAGTGGTGAGGCTGAGGCTGAGGCGGTCAAGGCGGCGATAGTGGCTGAGGGTGGAAGTGCGGAGGTGATCGGGTTTGATGTGAGCGATGATACTGCATTTGTCGCGGCGATCAAAGAGATCGTTTCCACCGATGGCGCACTCAGCTACCTCGTCAACAACGCCGGGATCACCAAGGACAAACTGGCGATGCGGATGAAGACCGAAGAGTTCATGGCGGTCATTGAAGCCAATCTCACATCCACCTTCATCGGCTGCCGGGAAGCGGTCAAAGTGATGTCCAAAGCTCGCTTCGGTGCGGTGGTCAACATCGCCAGCATCGTGGGCGAAACCGGCAACGCGGGACAAACCAACTACTCCGCCTCCAAAGGGGGCACCATCGCCATGACCAAAAGCTTCGCCCAAGAGGCCGCTCCTCGTGGCATCCGTTTCAACACCGTCACTCCGGGCTTCATCGCCACTGAGATGACCGACGTGCTCAAAGATGACATCAAAGATGCGTTTGTCGCCAAGATCCCCTTGGGACGTTTCGGGGAGCCTTCGGAGGTGGCCGAGGCGGTGGCGTTTCTGCTGAGTGACCATGCGAGTTATATTACCGGAGAGACGCTCAAGGTCAACGGCGGGATGTATATGTAGCTACTTTGGCGAGAGTGGGAC
>WFMQ01000084.1 GCA_015488995.1 Nitratifractor sp.
CCTCCATATGGAGCATCCCGAGGAAACCAGTACGGAAGCCGCTCCCGAGAGCCAGTGAACTCTCCGGCTCGAAGGCAAGAGCACTATCATTAAGTCTGAGCTTGTTGAGGGCATCACGGAGATCCTCAAATTTATCCGTCTCGATGGGGTACAGGCCAGCGAAGACAAACGGCTTGGCCGGCTCAAATCCGGGGATCGCTTCGGCGGTGGGTTCTTTGGCATCGGTGATGGTGTCACCGACTTTGAGCCCATCAACGGTCTTGAGCCCCATGACAACGATCCCGATCTCTCCGGTACGAATCTCGGGCGTTTTGATCGGGGCGATGGGGTTGGGGTACATGAGGTCGAGGACGGTGTGCTCTTCGTTGGTGCCCATCACTTTGACCTTCTGCCCTTTGGCGATGGAGCCGTCGAAGATACGCACCAGTGCCAGTGCTCCAAGGTAATTGTCAAACCAACTGTCGTAGATGAGGGCTTTGGTCGGCTGATCGGCTTCCCCGACCGGAGCCGGCACCCGCTCGACGATCGCCTCGATGAGCTCAGGCACCCCCTGCCCGGTCTTGGCCGAGATGAGATTGTGTTCGGTGCAGTCGAGTCCGATCGCCTCCTCCACTTCCGCCAACACCCGATCGGGATCGGCGGCCGGCAGATCGATCTTGTTGACTACTGGGAGCAATTCAAGGTCGTTTTCGAGGGCGATGTAGACATTGGCGATCGTCTGCGCCTCGACCCCCTGTGCTGCATCGACGATGAGCAGTGCGCCATCGGAGGATGCCAGCGAACGGCTCACCTCATAGGAGAAGTCCACATGACCCGGAGTGTCGATGAGATTGAGGATGTAGTGCTCTCCGTCTTTGACGTAGTCGAGGCGTACCGACTGGGCTTTGATGGTGATGCCGCGCTCTTTTTCGATCTCCATGGTGTCCATGACCTGCGCTGACATTTGACGATCCGAGACCGCCCCACACTCCTGAATGATTCGATCGGCCAGCGTGGACTTGCCGTGATCGATGTGCGCGATGATCGAAAAGTTTCGGATATGCGACTGAGGGACTGCTGCTGCCATTAAGCCGTCTCAAACAACGAATTGACACTCTCATTGTTGACCACCCGCCGGATCACTTCGCCGAGCATGGGGGCGGTGGAGAGCATCTTGACCTTCTCACACGACTGGGTCATCGGGATGGTGTTGGAGACGACCAGTTCATCGAGTTCCCCCTCGCTGATCCGATCCATCGCCGGGCCGGAGAGTACCGGGTGGGTGCAGCAGGCCATCACCGAGGTGGCTCCCAGCCCTTTGAGGGCGGAGGCGGCCTTGACCATGGTGCCTGCGGTGTCGATCATGTCGTCGATGAGGATGACATCTTTGCCCTCCACATCGCCGATGATGTTCATCACTTCACTCTCGTTGGCTTTTTCACGCCGTTTATCGACGATCACCATCTCCAGCCCCAGTGCATTGGCGAAGTAGCGTGCCCGCGCCACCCCGCCGATGTCGGGAGAGGCGATGATGGGGTTGGGGAAATTTTTGGCTTTGATGTAGTCCATGAAGAGGATCGCGCCGTAGAGGTTGTCCACCGGGATGTCAAAAAACCCCTGGATCTGAGAGGCGTGCAAATCCACCGTGACCATCCGGGTGATCCCGGCGGTTTCCATAAGGTTGGCGACCAGCTTGGCTGAGATGGGGACACGGGGAGCGGCTTTGCGATCCTGTCGGGCGTATCCATAGTAGGGGACAACGGCGGTGATCGAATGGGCCGAGGAGCGTTTGAGCGCATCGGTCATGATGAGAAGTTCCATGAGGTTGGCATTGGCCGGAGCCGACGTGGGCTGGATAATGAAGACATCCTTGCCCCGGACACTCTCAGCGATCTGGACGCTGATCTCCCCGTCAGAAAAACGGCTGATCTTTGCCTCAGAGAGGGGCATATCGAGGTACGTGGCGATCTCATGTGCCAGCTCAGGGTTGGATGTCCCGGAAAACAGCATATAGTTGCTCATGGTTAGGTGACCTTTGGCGTGAAATTTTATGCGCGTATTTTACTCTATAGTTGGTAAGAGGTGGGTCATGCACCAAAGTTTCCCTCCACAAATATACCCAACAAGCCAAGAACTTTTAGGGCACCTCTAAAAATTCATGTTTTTTGCCCGATACTCTGGCAGTCGCAAACGCAAGTGCCCATTTCCTGGGTTGAGTGCTCCTTTGTCGCATCGGACAAAAAACATTTTTAGAGGTGCCCTTTAGTACGTTTGCACACCAAACTTCAGCAACATTTTTGGCAATACATCGTCCAGATTGAATACATCATCATCGGTAAGTTCTATCAATTTGAAATCATATTTTGCATAGATTTCCAGTTTCTTCTGTTTACGTGCTGCATATTTTGGGTCATTCTCCAAACCCCAAAATTCAATGTATATCTTGCCCGTCGGTATGTAAAAATCACAATAAACATCCTCCTCAATGGGCAATTTTCTCTCATACGCATGGACGATTTCCGCCATATACAGCCAATTATCGATGAGCATTTCCGCCTTGCTCCGTACCATGTGACCATCCGTTGCTCGTTGTGTCGCTGGAAATTTCTCTCGGAAGTTTTGTGTCTCGGGTGTTGTTTTTTGGGTCTGATGATCTTCAGACGCATCCCCACGCACTTCTCTCAGACTGTCCAAAAAAGTCGGATTGGCAAACAGGGAATCGTTCCATTCGACATAAGGGACACCGCTTTGATGATTTTCCTTTTGGATACCGCCGTTTTTGCTCCCAAGCAAGGTAATCGTCCACCCTTTGAGATACTTCTCTATGTAACCCATCTCCGAGAGAATCATATTGATTTTACGCGCAGACAATTTATACTTCTCCCCCATCTTGGTCGCCGAATAAAATGCACGCCCTTGCGTGATGAGCTTATTGGGGATATCAATCCGCTCATCCCATGCGATGTATTTTCCATACTTTGGATGATCGATTATCACGCCACCTTTCTCTTTGCCCAGATCCGTTAGTCGAAACTTGCCTTCTACCTTTTCGATAAATTTAGCCGCAAGGAGGCGTTCGTCAAGTTTGTATTTGGTCATATTGAGTTTTTTGGCGAGTTGTGTTGTGGAGAGATGTTTGATCGTTGGCACGGCAGATCCTTTGGGAGTGATATGCCTTTAAGTATATCACAATCTCACACAAAAAAGCCCAATCCAAGAGTCTCATCAGGATGCAAAAGCTACCTCAAAGCCTCAAAAGTTTACACTCTGTTCATCAAATGCTCAACGGAAAACGGATGATACGCAAAGCACTCAAAAGCCCCAAAGGGAAAACCGCCTCTAAAATCGATGCGTTGCTCGAAAAATACCACCTCCCAACTGGCTATTTTGGTACCAACCGTCGCAGCATGACACGCGGGATTGCGATCGGATGGTTTTGGGGATCGATCCCGATGCCGATGCAGATGGCTGGGGTGATGGCGGCCACTCCGTTTGCCAAATTCAACGTCCCCATCGCCATCGCCGTCGTATGGCTGAGCAACCCCATCACCTATCCTGCCCTCTTCTACGGAGAGTATCTCATCGGCAATGTGCTGCTGGGGCACGAATCGATCGACGGTGTCCAATTGACCCTGCACTGGTTTCATGCCCACTGGGGGCAAATCGCCACGTCGCTCTATGTGGGGGCGTTCTTTGTCGCCACGGTGGTCAATGCTGCCGTCTATGTCTTGATCAACCGACTTTGGATCCGCTCCGTCCGATTTGAAAAGCACCACCGAGAAGCCCTGCGCCGTACACGCAAAGCGCAGGAAGCCACCCCCCCCTCATCCCCTGACAAGGAGTCCTGAATGCCCACCCGAGAC
>WFMQ01000085.1 GCA_015488995.1 Nitratifractor sp.
ATGAACGATGCAACCGTCGCCATGCGCGGTGCCGAGCCCTCCGGTCGCAGCCTCGAGGAGCCGGGGGAACACGCCGCGACGCTGACCCTCGGAGAACCGGGGATCATCCACGGATTCAAAACCTACATGCTCAAAGACGAAGAGGGCGAACCCGCCAAAGTCTACTCCGTCGCCAGCGGACTCGACTACCCCGGTGTCGGCCCCCAGCACAGCTACCTCAAAGACATCGGCCGCGTCCAGTATGGCACCGTCAGTGACAAAGAGGCGATCGATGCCTTCTTCGAGCTCTCCCGCCTCGAGGGAATCATCCCTGCCATCGAATCAGCCCACGCTCTGGCACACGCGTTCAATCTCGCCAAATCCAATTCCGACATCGGCACCATCCTCATCAACCTCTCCGGTCGCGGGGATAAGGATATTGACTTCGTTGTGGAGCATTATGGAGGAGATTACGGAATGCATGAACTCCTCTAATAATGAGATGCAAAAGATTCATGTGGTGGTGACACAGGGTACTTGTGTTTACCATTACCATCTAAATTTTTTTAACTTAAAGTGGATATAATAGTACCACCATGAAAGCCAAAACCCGCACATGGAAAATTTACAGTAAGCACAATGCTTGTCTTCATGGGCTTTGCGCGACATGTGAATCGCACCCGTAGGTTTGGCGATGATTATGCGCGAAGCCCATGGGTACGATGGTTGTGGCCAATGCTTTTTTACGGGTTGGGGTGAAGCACAGGAGGGACTTGGGATCATGAAGAAAATTTCTCACCTCTTACCAAGTGCTGTGCAGATTGTCGTGATGGCTTTTTTGTACTACATTAGCGGCAAAATCAGCTTTTCTGCTTTTCAGCAAGAGCTAATCACCCTCTCAGCTTTTGCACCAGAAGGGTTTGCTCTTGCCGGTGTATTAATCTATGGCAAAACCGTGCTGCCCGGGATCTTTATCGGGCAATTCTTGCTTGCTATTGGTAGCGATTATTCGTGGGGGGTGTCTGCCGGTATTGCTTCTACCATCACCATCGAAGCTTGGATGGCATTTGTCCTTTTTCACCGATTCAAACTCAGTCGTCATTTTTTTAGTGCATATGATCTTGCTGGGCTTTTTGGGTTGATCCTTTTTGTTTTGCAACCTTTTAGTGCGGTTGTAAATAATCTTATTTTGTATACGATTGGCTCCTTGGAACAAGGGTTATTTTGGCGACACACACTGTTTTGGTATTTTGGCAATGTCGTCGGACAAATGCTTTTTGCCCCTTTTCTTCTTAATGTTTACAATAACATTCGTCGAATACATCTCTCGCTTTTGCCCCTGATCCTTCTCTTCTTTTTTGGACTTGATTACCTTTTGCAAGTGGTGCTTCATATTCACAATGTCACCATACTCCTGATGATGACATTCCCTTTGGCGATCTATCTGGCGACCGTAAATCCCGCCTACTCTTCTACAGCCACCCAAGCAGTGTCAGTCGGAAGTATAGTGTTGGTGCACTATCATATGGGAACATTCACTACATCCTCTGACCAAATCGACAATCTCATTAATCTCAATTTTTTCATCCTCAGTCATGTCGTAGTCATAATGCTTGTCTCGGTCCTTTTTCGCGAAAGAGAAGAAGCAATGAAGCAACTCAAATCGATGGCACATTATGATTCTCTAACAGGCATACCCAACCGCCATGCACTCAAAGAAAAAATTCAATATACCGTTCGTCTTGCACAAACTCAGCACATAGAGAGCGCCATTTGTTTTATCGATCTGGATGGTTTTAAGCATATCAACGATACACATGGGCATTTTGTAGGAGATCTATTGCTCAAAGAAGTGGTTTATCGCTTGCAAAACTTCACCTACGGAGATGACGATATTATTCGACTGGGTGGGGATGAGTTTTTAATGATCTTTCATAAGATCGATGACCTCCAAGCCTTTCGGAAGCGCATGGATGCCATCATGACCTCAGTACGCTCCATCACCGATATCGAGGAGTATCCCATCACCATCTCCATGAGTGTCGGTATCGCATGGTGTCCCGCCCAGGGCAGCACCGTCAAAGAGCTCATCACGGCTGCTGATGATGCCATGTACGAAGCCAAAAAGGCTGGGAAAAATCAATACCGCTTCTTCACAAAACCCACCACAGTCATGGAAGCGTCCGATGCACCTGGTCGATCCAAGCGGGGAGATGGATCTGCTCCTCGTGGAGGGTCGTAGAGGGGCCATGACCGGGATGGATCGGATAATTGTGTGTGATGCGTTGCACCCTCTCAAGGCTCTGAAGCATCGCCTCCCCGCTCGAATATGGAAAATCCCAACGCCCAATGCTCCGATAAAAGAGAAAATCACCGCTAAACCACTCCCCGCCGATCTCTATCACGGAGTTGCCCGGGGTGTGACCGGGGAAATGACGGTAGCGGACAGGGATACCCGCAAGGGTCAAGGCCGCATCCCCCTCGACACGCACATCTGCATGGGAAGGGGGTGTCCCCTGCCCAAAGGGGTCTTTGCTCAGCATAAACACATCCTCTTCTGGGACATAGAGGGGAATATCGAGCTCTCTTTGAAGCGCACCATTACTCCAGACATGATCGAAGTGACCGTGGGTATTGAGGATCGCGACGGGATTGTGTGCATGCTCAAGCACCCACTCCGTCGCCCCGATCCCCGGATCGATGATGAGAGTCTTGTCGTCGAGGGTGACGAGGTAGCAGTTGGTCTGATACTCCCCCATGGGGTGGGATTGGATCTGCATAAGTGGCTCCGTTGTTTTTACGCAAGGATACCATAGGACACCTCTAAAAATGTTTTTTGTCCAATGCGACAAAGGAGCACTCAACCCATGAAATGGGCACTGCGTTTGCGACTGCCTGCGTATCGGGCAAAAAAGATGCATTTTTAGAGGTGCCCCATATTTTAATCGAGGTATAATCTTGTTATGAATTTTTATGCCGAATGCAAACGGGGACTTGAGAGTCCGGATATTGAAACCAAGTCGGAGATTATCGATACACTGATTGCCCATGTTGACGCAGGTGACACCGTACCCGAGGGGTTTGTGCCCGTGGTGTTTGACCGTCCATCGTATGCCGACATCGCCGAAGTGGTCTCCCCTCGCGATCTGCCGCGACGAAAAGATTTCGGGACGCGGGAGGGGTTGGCGACACTGGTGCATGCAATCGCCCATATTGAATGCAGTGCGATCGATCTGGCACTCGATGCGGTGTATCGCTTCCCGCAGATGCCCACGGCGTATCGGAGGGATTGGCTCGCAGTGGCGCAGGATGAAGTGCGGCATTTCAGGATGCTCCATGCGGTATTGGAGCGGTTGGGGCATCGGTATGGGGATTGGCCGGTGCACAGCGGGTTGTTTGAGATGAGCATGAAAACGGCTGGGGATGTGCTCGACCGGATGGCGGTGATCCCGCGCTACTTCGAAGCGGGCGGCCTCGATGTCACGCCTCAGATTGTCGCCAAACTTCACGCCCACCAGGGCATCCCAGACGTGCAAGCGGTGATCAACGCGTTGGGCGTGATCGAAACCGAAGAGATCGACCATGTCCGCAAAGGGGATCACTGGTTTCGGTGGCTCTGTTCCGCGCAGAGACAGGAGCCCTCTGCGACCTTTCTCTCGATCCTCGATCGCTACCATCTCCGCAGTCGCCAACGCCCTCATCTGAACATCGCTGCCCGCAAAGAAGCCGGGTTTGCCTGTGAAGAATTATTGGAGCTTGGGGCACGTGAGTGTTAGAATCCAAATCCGTACATAGAAAAAAGCATGAGTCGCAATCATCATCTCCATGGACTTCACGTACAATCATCGCCGAACCTACGGGTGCGACTTAGAGTTTGCACAAAGCCCATGAACACAAGCATCGTGGCTACTGCAGATTTTCTATTGACGGATTTGGGTAGAATGTTCATGTTTAGAAACCTTTTTGTGCTACAATCCATGCAACCAATATTTCAGGGCACTTCGAATAATGCAACCTCGTTATTCGAGGTGCCCCTCAGGATAAACCATGACCATGAAAATACCTTTTAGAAAAGTAAGTATCCCTACGACGCTGCCTGCGACACTGACCGAGGCGTTGGAGAGTGGGGTCATCACCGCTGCAGATGCCCTTGAAGCAGATGTCGTCGAAGCGACGGGGATGGCGTATGCGTTGAGCACATCAAGCTCGACCTCCGCTCTGCACCTCGCGATGTGTGCCCTCGACCTCAAGCGCGGGGACAAAGTCCTCTGCCCCGTCAACGGTTTTGTTGATTTGCCCGAAGTGGTACGCCATTTCGATGCGGAACCGATCTTCGTCGACACACTACCCGGCAGCTATGCAATCGATCCGGAGAAGCTGGCCCAAGCCGCTGAGAAGGTCCAGGGGAAAAAACTCCGTGCCGTGATCGTCAGCCATCCGGGAGGGAGACCGGCTCCCATGAGCGCCATCCGTGACGTAGCCGAAACGTATGGTCTGGCCATCATCGAAGATGCAACAGAAGCGGTCGGCATGGCACACATCGGAGCCCACAGTGACATGGTGGTGTTCGGGTTTGGTTCCAAGATCGATGCCACCATCGACGGGGGCATCCTCCTCACCAACGACGCGCGCTATTATGAGCGGGGGAAACTCCTGCGCAATCACGGGATGACGTACACTTCCGAAGAGACCCCCTACCTCTACGACGTACTCGCCATCGGATGCCAATACCGAATGAATGAGTTCAGCGCTCTCTACTGCCGTGCTTTGTTTGCAGAGCAGGCCAAAAGCACCGCACGCCGTCTCGCCATCGCGGATGCCTATTTTGCCGCGCTCACATCGATCAAGCCCCTCACCCTGCCGGAAAAGCCAGACGACCATCTCTACACACAATTCATCGTCACCATCGAGACCAACCGAGACACCTTCGCCCGCAAACTCCGGGAGAAAGGGATCGAAGTGAGCGTGCAGTACATTCCCCTTAATTTCACCAAATACTACAAAGAGAAATATGGTCTCAAAGTGTTTGATTTCCCCCAGGCACTCGGGGCATATCAGACGACCATGTCTCTCCCAATCTACCCTGAGATGAGTGACGAGGCGGTGACGTATGTCTGTGACGCGATCCGCGACATCGCCGCTTCACACCGATAGAGCACCGCATGCAAGAAAAAGTCAAAATCGTCCAGACCCTCCTCGAAGCCCTCCCCTATATCAAACGATTCAGCGGGGACATCGTCGTGGTCAAATACGGTGGCTCCGCGCAGAGCAGTGAGACCCTCAAGGCGAAGTTTGCTCAGGACATCGTCATGCTCCAGGCCGTGGGGATGAAGCCGGTCGTCGTCCACGGTGGTGGCAAAAACATCAGCGGGCTGCTGGAGGATCTCGGGATCGAGAGCCGCTTCATCGATGGGCAGCGGGTCACCACCAAGCCAGCCATGCGGGTCGTCGAAATGGTGCTCAGTGGCGAAATCAACAAGGAGATCGTTGCCCTGCTCAATTCACAGGGAGCCCGTGCCATCGGCATCTCCGGCAAAGATGCCAACTTCCTCGAAGCCAATGCCAAAGATGCTGGGGAGTTCGGCTACACGGGTACCATTCAACAGGTCAACCCTGAAATCGTCCTCAAGATGCTTGACGACAGCTTTGTCCCCGTCATCGCCCCGATTGCGAGCGGAGGGACGCTGGGGCATCCAGGGTACAACATCAATGCCGATCTCGCCGCGAGTCAAATTGCCGTAGCCCTCGGGGCACGCAAAGTGGTCTTCTTGACCGACACCCCGGGCGTCCTCGATGCGACGGGACACCTCATGAGCAATCTCAGCATCACCCAAACGGAACACCACAAAGAGGTGGGCACCATCAACGGAGGCATGGTACCCAAGGTCGATGCCTGCGTCGAAGCCCTGCGGGGCAATGTCAAAAAAGCCCACATCATCGATGGCCGCATCGAGCACGCGCTCCTCCTCGAGATCCTCACCAACAGTGGCATCGGCACCTGCATCGAGCTGTAGGCTACCCCAAATCCGTCAATAGAAAATCTGCAGTAACTGTGAGGCTCGTGTTCATGGGGTTTGTGCACACTCTAAGTCGCACCCATAGGTTCGGCGATGATTGTGCGCAAAGCCCATGGATACGATGATTGCGGCTAATGCTTTTTTCTATTGACGGATTTGGGGCGACCCCCCCTCAGGGGTTTTGTCCGTTTTTTCGCTATAATATTCCCCAAATTTTACGATCACAAGGTAAACCTCTATGCAGTTTGTCCCATCACGTGGAAGCGACGGTGTCCATCCCGCATCCGTCCGCTTCTCCGAAGCCATTCTCAATCCGAGTGCCAGTTTTGGAGGGCTGTATGTCCCCCAATCTCTTCCGGATCTGGGCACCATCTTCCTCTCAGAGTATCTCCATCGTGATTACAAGCATCTTGCGTTTGACCTCCTCCAAGCATTTGGAATCGACATCGAGGAGGATCTGATCTGGGAGGCACTCGACCGGTACGACCACTTCGACGACCCCAACAACCCTGTCCCTGTCGTCCAAATCGAAGAGGATGCCTGGGTCAGTGAGCTCTACCATGGGCCCACCCGTGCCTTCAAAGACATGGCATTGCAACCGTTTGGTACCATCCTCTCCTCACTCGCACAGCAGCGCGGTGAGCACTATCTGATCATGGCGGCCACCAGCGGCGATACCGGCCCTGCCACACTTGAGACATTCAGAGACCAACCCAATATCCGTGTCGCCTGCCTCTACCCCGACGGGGGGACGAGTGATGTCCAGCGGCTTCAGATGGTCACCGAGTCTGCCGACAACCTCAACGTCCTTGGGATCCACGGAAATTTTGATGATGCCCAGCAGGCACTCAAAGCACTCCTTGGCTCTCCGACATTCAAGGACGACCTGAAGCAAAAAGGGATCCAGCTCTCCGCAGCCAACTCGGTCAACTTCGGTCGCATCATCTTCCAAATCATTTACCACATCCACAGCTATCTCGAATTGGTGCGCCGTGGACAAATCGGACTCGGAGATGAAGTCTACATCGTCGTCCCGAGTGGCAACTTTGGCAATGCATTGGGTGCCTACTATGCCAAACACTCGGGTCTCCCTGTCCGCAAGATATTGATCGCATCCAATGCCAACACGGTCTTGACCGACCTTATCAATACGGGCATCTATGATCTACGTGATCGTGACCTGATCCTCACCGAATCTCCGGCGATGGATATCCTCAAAAGCTCCAACGTCGAGCGGGTGTTGTTTCACCTGTTGGGTGCTGAGCGTACGCGGGAGCTGATGGAAAGTCTCAATGACGACAACGTCTACCGTCTCACCGATGAGGAGCTCAAGCGACTCCAGGAAGATTTTGCTGCGGTGGAGACGACCGATGCCGAGGGGGAAGCCGTGATCGCCGCGTATGCCGCACAGGGGTACCTCATGGATCCCCACACGGCCACAGGGATCAAGGCCTACCGCACCCTCCGAGAAGCTCCACTCCCCACGCTCATCTGCTCCACCGCAGAGTGGACCAAATTTAGTCCGACTGTCGCCCGCGCTCTCGGTCTCGACGCTACGGAAGATGAAGGCGCACTGGCTGCTGTCAGTCGGGCGATGGCCATTCCGATTCCCAAGCAGATTCGCACGCTCTTTGACAAACATATCACCCACGATACGATCGTAGACAAAGAGGATATCCAGCGCGAAATGCTGGCATTCCTCTAAGCAGATATCTGAGAAACGGAGCACAAGCACAGTGTCACGCAGGCGGATCATCGTACCCGGTAGGAGAAAAAAGATACCCAAGCACAGGGTGCTCTTGGGGGGGATCATCACCCTCATTCTCCTCGGAGCACTCCTCGCCATGACCC
>WFMQ01000086.1 GCA_015488995.1 Nitratifractor sp.
ATCATACCAACTACATCAAATACTGCGAGCGGGCACGGAGTGAAATCTTGTTTGCCCATGGATTGACACCGCTTGACAACCAGACCGGGCTGATCGTGCGGGATCTCAAGGCGACGTTTCTTGGGAGTGCGGTGCTTGGGGATATGTTGGATGTGACCACGGAGATCGTGGAGCTCAAGAAGGTGACGATGCGACTCTTGCAGAAAGTCTATCGGGGGGATGAGCTGCTCTTCGAGATGGAGGTTTATCTCGCCAACATGGTCGGGGGGCGACCGGGTCGGATCGGGGAGGGGCTTGTGGAGCTGTTGACCCGAGGGAGTGAGGAACGCGCATAGAGACCCCTCGGTTTCCAAGGAGTTTTGTGGGGTCAATCCCTGGCCATCACTACTTTGTTGGCCCCATCCTCCCCTACGATCTGTAATCCAAGATGCTCCCCCATCACCGCAAACGTCCGAGGGGTAAAAAAGCCGATGTGAGTGGGATCGAGTCGGTAGTACCAGTCGAGAAACGCTTCGCGGGTATCAGGGGCAAACTGAGTCTGAAGGGCGAGGTGGCCGGTCGGAGTGAGACGCTCGGTCACATGGCGCAGGATCGTGAGGGGATCGTCGAGGTGTTCGAAGACCTCAGTGGAGACGATGAGATCGTAGCCCTGTGAGGCGTAGGCAGAGTCAGGGTAGTAGATCGGATCGTAGCGGTCGGCGGTGTAGCCCGATTCGGTGAGCATCGACGCCAGGAGACCCGAAGCCCCACAGCCAAAATCCAAGGCCCTCCCCCCCACAGGTACCCGTGGCAGTATGTAATCGAGAAATCGCTGGAAATACGCCCGGTATCCTGGATCGTCGGGATCATTCTGATGCAGATCGTAACGGGATTTCTGAGTGGGGAGGTCGTGATGATGCTCGGGTGCCTTGAATGTGTAGCCACACGAACAGCATGCGTGATAGGTGATCTGAGGCTTTGGATCGACAAACGAAGAGGTCTGAGAGGTGCAAATGGGACATTTCATAGAGGTATTATACTCGTTTTGTAATAATCTTACTACCCTTTTTCACTTTCTCTCATATTTTAAGCTTACTTCACGCTATCTCAGCTATAATGGCAGAGATGAAAGATGAGGTTTGAGTTCATCTCTCGTGTGTACCGTGTGATTGTTTGTTTGAATTTTCTCCGTTAGACCGAAAGACTCCCCCCTGTTTTGATTCACCATATTTTTAAAAAGGCACTACCCCATGGCAGAATTGCAAAATGGAACCGTTAAATGGTTCAACGACGAAAAAGGCTACGGATTTATCCAACCAGACAATGGAGACAGTGATGTATTTGTACACTTCCGTCAAGTCAACCAGGCAACACCTGGCCGTGTTTCTCTCCAAGATGGTCAGAAAGTCACTTTTGAAGTCGGTCAAGGACAAAAAGGTCCTCAAGCCGAGAACGTAACACCTCTCTAAGAATTACTCCGTAATTCTCGGTGCGCACTTTGCGCACCATTTCTCTATACTTTTCCCACTAATTTTCTATCATTCATCGCTATAGATGTTTTCTTTTTTGCGCACATCTCATCCCATTTTTTCAAACATTTTTGTCTTTGATTGGCAGGGAAACGCTGTATGAATAGAACGGGACTGAAGTCCCTACTCCTGATAGTTTTTACTTTTGCCTTCTAATTTTTTCCACAACTCCTCCACGCTTCGCACCACTTTTTTCTCTGCCTTGTGCTCCGTATAGCCCCAATCGACCATGATAAAGTCGATCCCGGCGGCTATGGCTGCCTCTTCATCACGGGGGCCATCCCCGACAAATACGGCGGATCCCTTCGGGGTATGAAACGCCCCAAGGATACGGTAGAGCATATCTGGAGCTGGTTTTGGATGGGGGACATCGTCCTGACAGACCACCGCATCAAAGAGAGGAGCGATCCCGAGGTGCTCGAGAGATTCGAGAGCAGAGACACGGTAAGCATTGGTCGCCACAGCGATGGTGGTGCCGCGATCGTGGAGATGGATGAGGAGCGATCGTATCCCGTCATAGAGCTGGAGTTCGGTAGCATGATGAGCGGAATAATACTCCGAAAACCATTGCTCATGGATGGGTTCAAACCGATCGACTTCATAAAAGTATTTGGCCGGATCGATGTGAGGGGCATTGACGTGGGAGAGGATCGTATCTTGGGGCATCGGGGGGAGGTGGAGCTGACAGCGGACGTGATTGATCGCATTGGCAAGCAGTCGGGAGCTGTCGATCAGCGTCCCATCCATATCGAAGATTACGAGATTATAGCTCATGCGTCCAGCGACTCCACAAACGTCAACCGCCCAATCGACTGCGCAAAATCAAGTTTTTGCCCGATCGTGACATCGTAGTGGATGCTCCCCGCTTCACTGAGCATCACAATCGTCGATCCCATCTCAAACCAGCCGAAGAGTTCCCCTTTTTTGAGGGCTTTGGGTTCGTCGTAGTGGTAGTGGGTGCGGAAACGTTCGTTGGCATTGGTCTGGAGGCGGGGCTCGAAGGTGACGACCATCTTGCCGACGTTGAGCGCACCGACAAGGACGAGATAGTGTCTGCGACCGGCCGTATCGGAACACGCCAGTACCACCCGCTCATTTTCGAGGAAGAGATTGAGTTTGTGGCGCAGGAGGGGCATGTTGACGGGGTAGAGTTTGCCCGGGATGTGGGTCAAGGAGTGCACCGTGAGGTCAAAGGGGATGTGGTAGCGGTGGTAGTCACTCGGTGAGAGGTAGAGGTTGACATAGGCACCCCCCTCGAGGCGGGGGATATCGGCAGCATGTTCGGCACCGAGAAGCGCCGCAGTATCGTAGCGCATCCCTTTGATCTGATGGGCTTGGCCGTGGTGGATGTAGCCCGCTTCACTCACCCGACTGTCGCAGGGGGAGATGACGGTATGTGGATCCGTATCAAACGGGCGATTGAGCACCAGTGCCCGGGTGAAGAGTGCCGTGAGAGTGGCGTAACTCTCCGGCGGCGCAAAAGCACCCATGTCCAGCTTCATCAACCGGACATAACTGCGATTGATCCACGGCTGCACCCCTTTGCTGAATCGATGAGCAGCAAAACGGCCAAACAGGCGGGAGAGTGCGCTGGTATAGTGACGCGCCATTCTACGCCTTCATCTGGGCATAATGATCGAGTGCTTCCCGCATCAGAGAGACATGGTAATCCTCTTGGAAATTGATAAAGTCAAAGAAGGCCGCAAGCTCTTTGGACTCTTTGGAGACGGCAGCGGAGAGATCGAGGCACTGTTGCTTAGCTGCGATCTCCTCTTCGATCCCGTCGCGGAGGAATTGTTCGACGCTTTCGACCTGATAGAGACTCTTGTGGATCACGCGTGGAACCCCGAGGATCCCCATTTCCGCCATCATGCTCCCGAAACTACGCAGATGGAAGAAGCTCTCATCGATGAGGATCTGAAAAATACGATTGAGGAATGCGTCGTCACTGTGGGCTTTGAGGTAATTGTAAATCATGATGAGTTCATACTCTTTGTAACTCTCCTCAAACAGGAAAAGAGTCAAGGCATCGGTCGCCTCTTGGGTCAATGCGATCCTATCAATGGTGCGCGATGCATCAAATGCGGTGACGACTTCATTGGACATGCGGCTGATGACCCCCTCGATGTAGCGCAAATCCGTCGAGATGCGGTGGGCAAGATCCCGATTGGTACAGACGATCAATTGCAAGTCGATCTCGCTCAGCCGACGACTGAGGTTGCTCAGGACATCACGCAGATGGGTGACCTTGATGGGGATCGTATCTCGATCGTAGTCGTAGGGGTCTCCTGATTGGATCAGTTCGTGTTCGATCCATGTGAAGTGCCGCCAGAGGATGTCCGAAAATTCATACAGTGTCTGACGGCTATTTGTCTGGCTCATAAACGCAGCCATCATGGTCTCCAGCCACACTTCGTGGGTCTTGATGAGTAGGGTTTTCATGGGGTCTCCTTGACTTCGCAACTGTTTTCGATCTTGTAGGTGATGGTGCCGTGATCGGGGTCGGCCTTTTTGGCGGTGTAAGTATCCATGGCTGCCTGGAGTGAGACGGCGACCATCTCCGAGCATGCCGCCTCCTCGGCTGGCACTCCATCGAGCATCCCCAGCGTCACAGAGATCAGCTCTTTGCCCGTCTCAAAATCAATCCCTTTGGCTTCTCCGGTGATGATGGAGCCGGCTACGACGGTGGTCATGCATCCGATGGCTTGAAATTTAATGTCCTCAATTCTGGGCATGCCTCCCTCATCCTTGACACGCAGATGGATGATGACTTTCTCCCCGTTTTCGGGGTTTTCGCCGATGCCCATCGCATCAGGTCTCTCTATGCTTCCGTAGTTTTTCGGATTGGCCATGTGATCGATAATCTCTTGGTCGAGTTCTGTCATCCTATTGGTTACCTTGTATTGGGCTAAACGCGTCTTATCATTGTATCCAAAATTATGTTAGTGAAAAATAATACTGTTTGGGGGATTTTTAATACAACTTTTAAAATCTTTGGATATAATACGCACCACCAATTGACGCGGCTGTGGCGGAATTGGTAGACGCGCTAGATTCAGGTTCTAGTGGGGGCAACCCCGTGGAGGTTCAAATCCTCTCAGCCGCACCACCTCTTCTCTATTGATCCTCCTTTGCTCTCAATGACTGTACTCGACCGAAATCGTGGTATAATACTCCGCACCAAGCATCGAGGAGTACGCACCATGTCCAAACAAAAAAAGATAACAATCAATACCTATTATTTCAGAGCCAAGACAAGCGGGAGGCCCCCTCAAGCATTGGTCGATCTCTTTTTGAAGATCTTTGAAAATCTCCAAATGATGGATGACAAGGTCGTGTTCAAAAATCAATTTAAAACCGATGAAGACCGGATACAGGGCAAAAGGGTATTGGTCATCATCGACGCGCACGCTTGTGAGGCGACCGATCTGGTCGGACACCTTAGGCTGATCCATGAAGTGACATCCACCACACCCCTGCCTTATGTTTTGGTCATCTATGACGAGACAATCACCAGCAGAATCCCCGACTTTGTCCGGATAGGCGTGCATCACTTCTTTTCGGTGCCGTGGGATCGCACAACACTTCAAAGAGAGCTCAAGCCCCTCATCAACGCCATCAATCATGACACAAAGTATCGCGAAACACAAACGGAACTGATCCAATGCCAAAAAAGATTTGAGCATGTCGCATCCAACAACGATGAAGGGTGCGAGGAGCTTCGCGGCGACATCGATGCTGCCAAAAACTTCTTTGCCGAAGGGGCCAAAGAGATGGACAGGCTCACAGACGAGCTGGTCAACACAACAACGATCATGCAGCATACAGACCTTGACGAGGAGCAAGTCCGCCATATGGGCAGCACCAAAAGAGTAGTAGAGCGGCTGGAGAAGCTCATCACAGAGCTCAAGAGCTACACCGACATGTTCAACGCCCATCGCGCGACAGAAGCCTTTCGTACGTTCAACATCAATACAGCTTTTGATGTCGCTACCGAAGCGGTTCGAAAAAAACTCCACAAGAAAAAACTGGAACTCATCTACGATATTGACAACTCCGTCCCGGCCATTATTTACGGCAACGCACTGCTGATAGGCAAAGTGCTGATCCACCTGCTGGAGTTTATGATTGATCTTGACCAAGAGGGGGAGATCGTGTTGCGCGTCTCCATGCAGAGAGATCCGGATGAGGAGGACGCGGGCACCCTCTCTTTTGAGATACTGGATACCCATTGGAATCTGAAAACCGAGATGGGTATCTCCGCAGACGACCTCATGAAGCATACCAAGATAAGTCAGGTGGATGAGTGGATCACCGAGATGCATGGGTCTTTTGCCGTGCTCACAGAGGATGGGAAGGTGCCTTTTACCTTTTCCGTTCCCATCAAACAGATGCAGAAACGCAGCTACCGATTGCCGTCAAAAGAGTGGATGAACAAGCGGGTTCTCCTCATCGTTCAAGGTCAAAGCCAATCGAACGCGCTCAAGAGAATGTTGGGTTATTTCCACTTTCACATCCATCAAGTCGCTTCCGCTGACGCGGCAAAAAAAGCATTTCAGGATGAGCAATACGATATGATATTTGCCGACGACATCGTCCCATCAAATGAGATGGGATCTCTCGTGTCACAGAGAGGAGAAGCCAAACTGGTCATTCTCGCCCCTCATGAGACCCAAAGCAAATATAAAAGCATTTTCCCATTTGTCGATGCCTTTTTGGATAAACCATTTACGCAAGATAAAATCTTTAATACGATACTTGAGATATTTTCCGAAGATTCGGCGGGGGATACCAAAGAATCCATAGAAATACTCAAAAGCAACCTCTCGCTTCTCACATCTGGAGACAAAAAGATTCTATTCTTTGGGGATACGGATAGCGATTGGGTCATCGTGAACAGTCTGATAGAGGGGACGGGTATCGCGCTCTTCAACGTAGACCTATCCAAACCCATCCCTCTGCACTTGGAATCGGCTGACCTGATCATCATCAGTGCGAGACTCCCGCAAGACACGTGGCAAAAGGCAATCGACTTTTACCGCACGCATCAAGACAAAAGCACAGGCATACTGCTTGCCAGCGATCGGGAAATTGAGACGATAGATGAAGTGAGTCGGTATGGGATCGAGACGATTCTCTACAGCCCAATCAATCCTGAATATTTCTACAAAACCCTTTTGGATGTCATGCTCTACGGCACCCACGATTGACCGAAGCCACACGCCAACGGAGGGAATTTTGGTTACGCGGAGGCTTTCCCCTCTTGGCAGACGGCGCAGACTCCGTAGAGGTTTACCTGACGGTTTTCGAGGGTGAAGGCACGCTGCTTCGCGATCGTCAGGGTATCTTCGATCAGGATCGTGTCGATGGGCTGATCGGTCACAGCACCGCATTGGTGACAGATCAGATGGAGGTGTTCGTGCTTGTGGATCTCATATTTGGACTTGTGTCCAGAGATGGGGACTTCGACGAGGACACCACGCTCGACCATGGTGATGATGTTTTTGTACACCGTGGCGAGTGAGAGCGTGGGGTGTGTCTCCAGCACCTGGGCGTAGATCTCATCCACGTCCAAGTGCCCCTCCCGCTCGATCACCGCGAGGATGGTCATCCGCTGGAAGGTTGCCTTGAGTGCGTGTTCTTTGAGAAGATGGGCAAAAGAGGTCATAGTGTACCCAAGGCGGTGTGCCTTAGAGTGCCTCAGCGTGCTTGGCGAGATAGTCGGCGACACCCTCGGTGCTCGCTTGCATCCCCTCGTCACCTGGCTGCCATCCAGCGGGGCAGACTTCACCGTGGGCATTGGTGAAGATCATCGCATCGACCATACGGAGCATTTCATCTTCATTACGCCCGAGGGGGAGATCGTTGATCACAGCATGGCGGACGGTGCCGTCTTTGTCGATCAGGAACGAACCACGCAGGGCTACGGCGTCATTGAGGAGGACATCGTAATCGCGGGCGATCTGCTTGTTGAGGTCGGCAACGAGGGGGAAGTTGATCCGGCCGATTCCCCCATCATTGATGGCGGTTTCACGCCAGGCAAAGTGGCTGTACTGACTGTCGATGGAGCAACCGATGACGGTGATGCCGCGCTTTTGGAACTCTTCGTAGCGGTGAGAGAAGGCGATGATCTCAGAGGGGCAGACGAAGGTGAAGTCGAGTGGATAGAAGAAGAGGACGGCACCGTTTTCGCCGATATTGTCGTAGAGGTTGAAGTCATCGACGATGGAGCCGTCAGCGAGGACAGCCGTAGCGGTAAAATCAGGAGCTTTGTTGGTCAC
>WFMQ01000087.1 GCA_015488995.1 Nitratifractor sp.
GCAAAAACCGTGCCCCCCTCCCCTGAGCCGACACCGGTTTCAGCCCCAGCAGTGACGGAATCGGTCACCATGGACTCCGTCGAGACCATCCCCTTTGACTTCAGCACCAAAGCGGCTTCCGAGGAACTGGGGCTTCCCGATGAGCTTGTCCAAGAGTTTGTCGCCGACTTTGTCCAGCAGTCTCGGGAAAACCTCCCCGTCTTCAACACCGCCATTCGCGAGGGTGATTTGGATACGATCCAAAAGACAGCGCATCTCCTCAAAGGGGCAGCCAGCAATCTCCGGATTGATCCCCTTGCCGAGACGCTCAAAGCATTGCAATACAATGAAGATTTGGACAAAGTACCCGCCATGTTCCACACCTTTGTCGGACAGCTCAAGGCGCTGGTACTTTTCGCTGAAAACTCTGGCCACTAACTTGGAGGATTGACCATCATGAAAACGCTCAAAATCACCCTATTCTCACTGGTACTGCTCCTCGTGGGTCTCTCTGGATACCTCACGTACACGGCATACCTCACCTATTTGATCGACGGGAAACTGATGCAACTCTCCCTGCTGGGGGGGCTCACCTTCGGTCTTCTGCTCCTCTTTCCTCTCGTATCCCGTGCCCTCCGCCATCAAGAAGATGGTAGCACCAACGATTTGAGCCTCCTTCTGAGAAAGGGGGCGCAAATCGCCGAAGAGAGTGGATACAGCTCTCCCCAAGATCTCAATGAGATTTCGTTGCTGGATCTTGATGACCCCGATGATCGGCACCGAGCCTATGTTTTTCTCGACAATCTGGTCAAAAAGATGCGTGAAGACAAAATGGTTGTTGCCGATTCGAGCGAGGCGAAGTCACAATTCTTGGCCAACATGTCGCACGAAATCCGTACGCCAATGAATGGTATCATCGGGTTTACTGAGCTTCTCAAGGCTACACACGCCAGCGAAGAGCAGAAGGAATTCATCAACATCATCGACAAAAGTGCCCAGAATCTACTGGGGATCATCAACAATATCCTCAACCTCTCCAAGATCGAAAATGAGAAAGTTGCCATCGAAAACGTCCCGTTCGATACCCATTCGGAGTTTGAAGCCATCGCAGAGACCTTCGCACCCATCACGGCTGAAAAAAGCATCAACTTCGAATACAACATCGACCTCAACATCGCACCCAAACTCAAAGGGGATCCTGGCAAAATACGGGAAGTGCTCACCAACCTCCTAAACAATGCTGTCAAATTCACCAATCCTGGAGGCAATATCCTCCTCGACATCACTCAGCTTGATACCACCAACAATAATGCCCTGATTCAATTTCAAGTCACCGATACCGGTGTCGGCATGACCGCTTCTCAGGCTTCTCATATCTTCCAACCCTTTACCCAAGGGGATACCCCCTCCATCAAAAGACAAGGGGGGACAGGATTGGGTCTGACCATCTCGCGAGAATACGTCGAACTGATGGGGGGTACCGTCAACGTCCAAAGCGAAAAGGGGGTCGGCAGTACGTTCTCTTTCACTTTGGATCTTGAAACCTTCCCTTCAGAATCAGGCAATGCCTTTGAGAATCGCTTCCCCAACGCACACGTGGGTGTCTACACCCACGCCCAGATGACACACACCGAGCGCAAGCTGATCGCGGATCTCAAGCTCTTTGGTGCTTCGGTCACCCCCTTCTCCGATCTTACCCGCCTCAAGGATACCCTCAAGGAACATCCCGATGCAACGCTCCTCGTCGACATCGAACACACACATTCCGATATCCTTCAGGCATTGGATCACGTCAGTCCTGACCAATTGATCCTCATCGCGAATCCCATCCACCGTGACAAAGCCGAAGCGTATCGTACCCCCAAAGAACGGCTCATCTTCCAGCCGCTCACCCCGACCAAGCTGAAACGTGCCCTTCAATCCATGACAGGTGAGGGGACGACAACTACCGAAGAGACACACCCCGAGCTCAACATCGGTAAAACCTCCTTCAATGCCAAAGCATTGATCGCCGAGGATAACGCCATCAACCAACGATTGATCCGCAACATTCTCCAAACGATGGGTCTCAAAGCCGATATTGCCAACAACGGGCAAGAGGCATTTGAGAAACAAAAATCCCGAAACTACGATATCATCTTCATGGATATCCAGATGCCCATCATGGACGGGGTGACGGCGACCAAAGAGATTTTGAAGTACGAAGAGCAAAACGGTCTCCCCCATATTCCGATTGTCGCCCTCACCGCCAACGCACTCAAAGGGGATCGTGAACGCTTCCTGAGTGAAGGTCTCGATGAGTACGTCTCCAAACCCATTGAGATGAGTGAATTGTTGTATGTCCTCAACAAATTCCTCTCCTCTCGGATCACCATAGGGGGAGGGACAGGCGCATCGGGAGACAGCTCAGCCCCTTCATCCACTCCGTCTGCCACGTCGATCAATCCACCCCAAATGGCTCCCGATGAATCCCCCCTTGAACCCGCAGAGTTTCTCATTGATGAGGATCCTACTCCAGCGGAAAAAGCTTCGACCGTTCTCATTGCCAAACACTCGGCTCTCAACAAGAAAATCATCACCAAGCTTCTCGAGCCGCTTCACTATCCCGTAGAGATGGTCTCCGATCGTGCTGAGTTTGACCGTGCCATCAAAGCGAAGCGTTATTTGGCGGTCTTTGCCGATGAAGATTTTATCACAGGGACGACGCAAGATGTCCTCCTAAGCACGCAAACCCCTATCCTCATCTCCAGCACGCTGGACAACCCTGCATTGCCGAAGGGACTGAACTATCGCAAAGTCAAATCCCTCCTCTCGCAAGATGCCGTCAAATCACTACTACAATCCTTGGAGTAACATTATGAACATGAAAATACTAATCGTCGATGATGATTTTATCAACCGAAAGCTCTTGCAAGCCCTTTTGAAGAAGCATCCCGATCTCGTCCGGGATACCGTCGAAGCCGCAAACGGCTCCGAAGCACTCAGCATCCTCAGAGATGATCCTTCGATCAACCTTGTCCTTCTCGACATCATTATGCCGGTACTCGATGGGAAAGAGTTTCTCAAGATCTTCAGATCCGATGGAGAAAACAGTGAGATACCTGTACTCGTATTGACAACAGATGACACCCAAAAAAGTGCGATTTTTGAACTCGGTGCCGACGATTTCCTCCTCAAGCCCATCGATGAACATGAGCTCATCACCAAAATAAGCCGGTGGGGATAAGCACTCATCCCCCTCTGTGTTTTTGCCCCTCTATGCTGGAAGCAGAGCAGCCTCCAGAACCTCTTTGACGTGGGTGACCCCCACAATTTTCACATGCCGCTTCACCTCTTCGGGCATCTCTCCCAAATCGCGTTCATAGTTCTTTTGAGGGATCAACGCCTGTGTCACCCCCGCTTTGTAAGCAGCGATGAGCTTCTCTTTGAGTCCGCCAATGGGCAGAACCTTCCCGGTAAGGGTCACTTCGCCGGTCATGGCGACGGTATTGTCTACGGGGCGTTCGCTGAGGATCGATGCGATCACCGTCACCATCGCGATCCCAGCACTCGGGCCGTCCTTGGGGGTCGCCCCTTCGGGGACATGGAGGTGGAGATCGTACCGTTTGTAGACATCGCTGGAATCAGGCGTGATCCCTTCTTCTGTCTCTTTGGGGGAGCACGGTACGATCCCTGTGCCGATCGTCACCACTCCGTCGTCGATCAGGATCTTCACGACGCTGTAGGCGATGCGGGCGGACTCTTTCATGACATCTCCCAAGCTTCCGGTCAATTGCAGCAGACCTTTCCCTTTGATCTTGATCGCTTCGATGGTGAGGACATCCCCCCCTACGGCTGTCCAGGCGAGCCCATTGACCACACCCACCTGCGGCGCGGGTGCGACCGGTGAAATCTCAAAAACCTTCTTGCCGGTAAATTTCTTGAGATTTTTGGCGGTGATCCGTACCCCCTCGATCGAGGGGTCTTCGAGGATCATCCGGGCACTTTTGCGCATGAGGCCAGCGATGCGGCGGCGGAGGTTGCGCACCCCCGCCTCACGCGTGTACTCTTCGATCAGTTTACGCAGGGCACGCGGGCTGATGTCGATCTCATTTTTCCGCAGGGCATGTTTTTTGAGCTCCTGTGGGATGAGGTAGCGTCGGGCGATCTCGTACTTTTCATTGGGGGTGTAGCTGTTGAGCCCGATGAACTCCATCCGATCCCGCAAAGGTGCGGGGATCCGCCCCACATCGTTGGCGGTGGCGATGAAGATCGCCCGACTCAGGTCGAGGTGAAAGTTGAGATAGTAGTCCCGATAGTGGCTGTTTTGCTCAGGGTCGAGGATCTCAAGCAGTGCCGCCGTCGGGTCGCCCCGCTGTGAGCGTCCCACTTTGTCGATCTCATCGAGGACGACGACTGGATCCATCTCTTTGGCTTCGATCAGCCCCTGGACGATCCGTCCGGGCATGGCACCGATGTAGGTACGGCGATGACCGCGCAGCTCATTGACATCCTCCAGCCCCCCCAGAGCGATCCGCACCAGAGGGCGCCCCAGTGCGGTGGCGATGGAGTTGGCCAGCGAGGTTTTGCCCACACCCGGAGGGCCGGCGAAGCAGAGGATCTCCGCCTTGCCGTCGCTTTTCTTTTTGCCCCGCAGACTGGCAAGCTCCTTGACCGAGAAATACTCTACGATCCGTTCTTTGGGCTTTTCGAGGGAGTAGTGATCCTTATCCAGCTCATCGGAGACCCGCTTGACATCGAGATTGCCCTTGGCGTACTGACCGAAGGGGATCTCAAACACCCACTCGAGGTACGACATCAGGATGCCGGCATCACCGCTGTCAGGATGCATCCGTGCGAGGCGGTCAAGTTGCTTCTTGACCTCCTTGTAGCCGTCGTCGTTGATGTGGGGTTTGAGGGCTTCGAGTTTCTCCCGAAAGGCCGCGATCTCCTCCTCGTGCTGGGTATCGACCCCAAGCTCCTCCTGGATCTCTTTGAGTTGCTCTTTGAGGAAATATTCTCGGTTGGTCTCTTCGATCTTGTTGTGGACTTTGTTGTGGATCTCCTGCTGCATCTTGAGCGTCTCAATCTGCGCCACCACCTCATCGACCAAGCCAAGTAAACGCTTCTCGATGTCCTCTTCGGCGTAGAGTGCATAGGCTTTGGTTTTGTCCATGGAGAGCATGGAGGAGACGAGATCGGCCATGCGATGGGGCTCCTCGTTCTCTTCGATGGTTTTGATGAGGTCGGCGGGGATGGCACTGTTGTGGGAGGAGAGTTGTTTGATTTTATCACGTAATATCACGAGAAGCGCATCGATCTTGAGGGGGTTGAAGCGTCCATTCTCGACGATGGCGATGCGTGCGGCGAGGATGGGGTCTTCGGAGATCCCCTCAAACGCCCGGGCACGGGCAAATCCCTGAAAGAGCACTTTCACCCGCCCATCGGGCATCTGCACCCGACGCATGATGTTCCCCACCACGCCGACCGGATGGAGGGCATCGAGCTGCCGCTCCCCCTCTTTGCCTGGCTGGGTCGTCGTCACAAAGAGGAGTGAATCGTTCTCCATCGCTTCGGTGGCCGCATCGATGTCTTTTTGGGTCGTCAAAAAAATCGGACTGATCATAAAGGGATAGAAGAAGAGAGAATCCTCCACGAGAATCGGGAGGGTGGTCGGGAATTGTTCGTAATCACTTAATTGCATAAAATATGTCCTTGAAAGTAAAGAACATAAAATAGCAAATTATCGATCGAATGTCAAATGTCACGAGCAAAAAACATCAAAATACTCTTTGATATGGGAGGTTTCCGGATT
This sequence comes from Nitratifractor sp., assembly GCA_015488995.1. GTDB lineage: Bacteria > Campylobacterota > Campylobacteria > Campylobacterales > Sulfurovaceae > S017-3. The sequence continues at coordinate 5,774 of WFMQ01000087.1, forward strand.
TTTTTGTTCGGCTCTGAGGTTGTGGACACGTTTGTAAAAGATGTATTTTTCGATGATGTTCATGGCATGGAGTTTGTTGTAGATCCCGAGGAGAAAATCGCTCTCTTTGGTCAACAGTTTTGCATTTTCTTTGATAAAATGTTTTTCGAGGTTTTCGATATCATCGATCGATTTGGCTTCAAATTTTGACATCACAATCGCCAAAATCTCTTCGGCAGTAAAATCGGACTGGATCTCTTTGGCAAAACGGCTGAGGAGGACGTTGATCTCCTTGCTCTGTTCAAAGTTGTAGTCGGCATTTTGCAGATAGCGGTAGAGACGTGGCTTGGATTTGCGCCAGTTGTAGAGGGTGTTGATCTGCACCTCGAAGTTTTCGGAAATTTGTCGATTGGTCAGCATGGTTATGCTCCTTTGTGGGTTATGTTTCGTTCATCGATGATCGAGTAGGTCGCGGTGGCAAACGCGACCAGTATGTTTTTGGCGAAGATCTCTACCGTGGTAAAAGCCGTCCTCCGCGTGCGATTGACCACCTTGGCTTCGGCAACGAGATGTTCCCCGCGTGCCGGCTTGAGGTAATTGATCTTGAGTTCGATCGTCACGCTGGTGAAGCCCTTTTCCAGCTCCGAGATCACCGCATACCATCCGCAGTGATCGGCCAGCGTCGCAATCGCGCCACCGTGGACGACTCCGAGATGCTGGGTGTGGTGGGGCTGGATCTCAAACGCCAGTTGCGCATATCCATCCCCCAGATCCATCAGTTCACCGCCGATGTATTCGAGGAAGCCGATGTCTTCCCGTTCCAGCTCCTTAAACTGCATCGAGCACCGTAATCCCGTCGTGTTCAAGCCGCGCGATCGCCCGGGTGATGTCCTTTCCGGCCGTCTTGATCACGAAGGCACCCTGGGCACCGTTGTGCACGGTATAGGTGTAGGCGATGTCGATCCCCTCCTGTGCCAATGCAGAGACGACACGGTGAAAGCACCCCACATTGTCCGCGATCTCGACGGCAAATACGGGGGTTATTTTAGCACTGATTCCCTGAGCATTGAGTTGTGCTTTGACACTCTGCACCTCTGGGAGGATCAAGCGCAGGATCCCGAAGTCCCCCGCCTCGACCAATTCCAGCGTCCGAATCGAGACACCCATATCGGCCAAACGCTGGGTAATCTCCCCCAGCCGCCCTGTGCGGTTTTCCAAAAAGATGGAGAGTTGTTCGATTGTTTTCATCTAATCCCCCCTTTTGTCCACGACCCGTACGGCTTTGCCCACACTCCGCTCGATCGCATTGGGTTCGACCAGCCGGACGGTGGCGTTGATGTAGAGGTTGTTGAGCAAACTCGCCTGGATATCCTTTTTGACCCGTTCCATCTCACCGACATTGTCCACGAGGATCGCATCGCTCACCTCCACGAGGATTTCGAGCTTATCAAGGTGCCCTTTTTTGTCGGCGATGATCTGATAGTTGAGAGTGACCCCCTCGGCATTGGCGATGACGTGCTCCACCTGAGAGGGGTAGACGTTGACCCCGTTGACGATGAGCATATCATCGGCACGCCCCACGATGCTCTCCATCCGTGCGTGTGTCCGACCGCAGGCGCAGGGCTCTGTGATGATGGAGGTGATGTCACCGGTACGGTAGCGGATGATGGGGAGGGCTTGTTTGGTCAGGGTGGTGATCACCAGTTCCCCCCGCTCACCCTCGGGCAGCACTTCGCCGGTCTTGGGGTCGATGATCTCCGCGAGGAAATGATCCTCGAAAATGTGCAGTCGGTCACTGTGCTTGCAGCTACAGCTCACCCCCGGCCCGATGATTTCACTCAGGCCGTACACTTCATGGTAGTCGATCCCCCAGGCTTTGGCGACCTCCTCTTTGAGCCCTTTACTCGTAGGCTCAGCCCCGAAGATTCCCGTTTTGAGTTTGTAGTCTTTGCGGAAATCATTCCCCGCTTTGGCCGCCACTTCGGCCAGATGGAGGGCAAACGACGGCGTACACGCCAGTACCGTCGCTCCAAAATCCCGCATCAGCATCAGCTGCCGATCGGTAAACCCGCCGCTGGCCGGTACCACCGCTGCCCCGATCGTCTCGGCTCCCGTGTGGAAGCCCAGTCCGCCGGTAAAAAGCCCATACCCGTAGCCGTTGTGCACCACGTCTTCCGCACTTGCGCCCGACATGGTATAGACCCGAGCCATCACTTCATTCCAGACATCCATATCATGGGCATTGTACCCCACGACCGTCGGCTTGCCCGTCGTCCCGCTCGAGCTGTGCACCCGCACCACTTCACTCATCGGCACACAAAAGAGCCCGAAGGGATAGTGATCACGCAAATCTTTCTTTTTGGTAAAGGGGAGTTTCTGGACATCTTCTACGCATGTGATCTCCTCAGGGTTGACCCCCAATTCATCGAACTTTTTCTTATAAAACGGACTGATCGCATAGACCCGCCGTGCTGTCTCCCTCAGTCGTGCCACCTGCGTCGCTTCGATCGCCTCACGCGGCGCACTCTCGGCTTTGTTCCATATCATCTGTTTTCCTCCTTTTTGGTTTAAATTTGTATCACATTCGTGTAGGGTGTGAAACAGAACACCCTACACGATCACACAACAAAAGCATTGCAAAGCAAGACCCACCACAATTACTACCCGCTACTTTCGACCCGCTACATCCCCCATCGCTTGATGGACGATCGCAATGTTCTGATCCGCCACCTTGGCATTGATCTGTCGCAGAGCGGTCTCGACCTCGTCGATGGTGAAGGGGAAATTCTCCACCGATGCCAAAGCCACACCGAGCATGTAGGCGTTGAGTCCCTGGATGGGGAACTCTCCCGCCAGCGCTTTGGCATTGCCATCACTCAGTGCGACATGGAACGGAAGCTCAGGGAATGGTCGGTCGGAGTTGCTCACGACGTAAGCATCTTGTTTGAGCAAGTGGAGGTTGCGCAGCGTCTCATTGGGATCGAGACCGATGATGAGATCGGCTTGGCCGTTGTCGATGACGGGGTTGGTGAAGTCCCCTACTTTGATGTCGCAACTGACCGCTCCGCCCCGCTGGCTCATCCCGTGGTTTTCGGTGCCGAGAAACGTGAGGTCACGGTTGCCCGCGCACAGCGCGAGCACTTTGACGAGAAACACAACCCCCTGCCCGCCAAATCCGGCGATGACTATCTGGTACTTCATGATTGCTCCCTTGGGTCGCAGTGATGGGTGATGGGTGATGGGTGATGGGGCAAGACACTCATGATGCACCCCCTTTGGATTTGATCACATCGAGCTGAAACGCGTCGGTGGGGCACACCACATCGAGGCATCCGCCGCATCCGGCACAGAGGAAGGGGTCGATCTCGATCTTCCCGTCGGCGTTGTAGGCCATCGGGGGGCATTTGTAGACCGTGGTACAGCTGTCGCACGCGACACATTTCTCTGGATCCACTTCGGCGAAGAGGTTGGGGATCCAGTCGTCTTTGCGCTCATTATCGAGGATACAGAATTGGCGGACACGCACGACAAGCGGCCCCTGATGCTCCGGCTTCTCAAACTCCGACTTGATGTGCTTCATGAAGTCGATGTTCTCCTCCATCTCATGGGAATAGGTGTGCTCATAACATGTGATCCCCATCCCTTCGACGATTTTGGCGATGTCGATGTTTTGGTGGAACCGCTCCGGCGTCCCCTGCCGTCCCGTCATTGCGATCGTGGAGTTGTCGAGGATGATGAGGATGAAGCGGTGGTTTTGGTACACGGCATTGAGGAGTGGCGGGATCCCCGAGTGGAAGAAGGTGCCGTCTCCGATGGTCGCCACGACGGTCTTGGAGGGATCGGCGATGGAGAAGCCACTTGCCATCGCCACACTCGCCCCCATGCAGAGGATCGAGTCGATCGCCCCCTGGGAGAGTGCCAGCGTGTAGCAGCCGATGTCGGAGGGGTAGATCGATTTTTTCTTTTTGAAGACTTTCATGATCGCGTAATAAATGTCCCGGTGAGGGCACCCCGGGCAGAGGGCAGGCGGACGATCGGGCACATCAAAGCCGAGATCAAATTTGGGTACCTCGTAGATATTGGCACCTTCGTACACCCCCAGCTTTTGGAGTGCAAACAGGATATGCTCTTTCTTCATCTCATCGATTTTGTGCATCGTCCCCGTCTTTTTGCCGTAGAGTTTGGGGTGTGCCAAATCTTCCTCGATCAGAGGATAAGGCTCCTCGACGACAAGGATTTTTTCATACGCATCGAAGCGGGCTTTGATCTTCTCAGCCGGGAGGGGATAGGGCATCTCGATCTTGACCACATCCGCATCCACGCCCAAATCCGCCAAAGTTTCGAGGGTAAACGCATACCCCGTACCTCCAGCGAGGATCAGGAGCTTGCCCCCTGTGAGCGCGTCAAATTTCGGCTGGAGATGGTGCTCCCAATTGTACGCTTTGATCGTCTCGATCCGATCGAGCACGTCGTACCCCTGCTGAAGCCGTCCAGCACGGGGCACCCCCGCCCAGCGTGCTACATCCCGCTGAAACGCCCCTGTGTTGGGGGTGAAGTGGGTCTCGGCATCCATCTCGATGATCTCGCGGGCATGATCGACCCGCATCACCGGACGGAGCATTACCGGCACTTGGAACCGCTCCGAGAGCTCCACCCCGTACTTGGTCATGTCATAGGCATCTTGCGGGGTCGCGGGGTCAAGCACCGGAATCCGGGCAAACTTGGCAAACACCCGACTGTCCTGCTCCGTCTGTGACGAATGGAAACCCGGGTCATCCGCCGCGATGAGCAACATCCCACCGAGGTTGCCGATGTAGCTGGCGGACATCAGGGCATCACTGGCGACATTGAGCCCCACTTGTTTCATCGTGGCGACGGTACGTTTGCCCGCGATGGCTCCGGCATACGCCACCTCAAAACCGACCTTCTCGTTGGTCGCCCATTCGGCGTAGATGGGCAGATCGAGTTGGTGTTTGATTTTTTGCACCATCCCGAGGATTTCACTCGAAGGGGTACCGGGATATCCCGAGATCATATCGACATTGGCGTGTACGATCCCCCATGCGATGGCATCGTTCCCCATCAATGTCTGTTTCATGCTTTGCTCCATTTGGGCTCCTCTTTTTTTGGGTTGCATGCACATAGGTCTCCCCAAATACTTGCTTGACGGGCATTTTACCCTCTCTCATCTTAAAGATTTAACAATTATTCAATCTTTATGCCTTTTTCCCACAGTAGGATTTGATAATTTTGACGAAAGTGTGTAAAAAGGTAATCATTTGGAAAAAAAGAGTATTAAGATCCCAAAAAAGTGTAATGGAAAAACATAACTTCCGTTATACTTCTCAAAACATTTCATAAGGAGAAAGAATGAACCGTCACATCCTGCGCCTTGCGCTGGTCGCCCTGTTGGGCTTTGGAGGTGCCGCCTGGGCCAAAGATACCATTAAGATCGGGGCCATCGTCGCTGCGACGGGTCCCGCATCCTTCCTCGGCGATCCGGAGCTCAAAACTCTCAAACATTATGTAGAGAAAATCAATGCCGCCGGTGGGGTCAAAGGTAAAAAGCTTGAGCTCATCGCCTACGATACCGGTGCCAACCCTAAGAAAGCCGTCACCTTCACCAAACGCCTCCTCCACAAAGACAACGTCGTCGCCATCATCGGCCCCTCCACCACGGGTGAGACCATGGCGATCATCCCCCTAATGCAAAAAGCCAAAACCCCCCTCCTCTCCATGGGGGGCGGTGTCCCCATCGTCGAGCCGGTCAAGCCCTACGTCTTCAAAATCGTCGCCACCGACAAGATGGCATGCCAAAAGATCATGGCCGATCTCAAAGCCCGCAATCTGACCCACCTCGCTCTCATCTCCGGCAGTGGCGGATTTGGCAAATCGATGCGCAAGCAGTGTAAAATGGTCGCCGAAAAAACCGGCATCACCATCGTCGCCGATGAGACCTACGGCAAAAAAGACACCGACATGACCGCCCAGCTGATCAAGATCAAAAACACCAAAGGGGTGCAAGCGATCCTCAACCCCGGCTTCGGTCAGGGGCCTGCCATCGTCGCCAAAAACTACCACCAACTCAAGC
>WFMQ01000088.1 GCA_015488995.1 Nitratifractor sp.
ACCCCCGGCACCGACATACAGACCCGCCTGAGCGGAGAGATGATGGGTCAGCGGCAGGTGTCCCCTCCCCTCCATCCCCACGGTGATGAAGCCACCCCGCTGTCCATACACCGCCCCGTACAATTCCGGGCCGATCGCTGCATACCCGTTCACATCAAACAACGCCCCGACCCGCACCAACCCCATCGGCTCTTTGCCCGGGAGGTACAGACGCTCATAGCTGGTCTCGATGTGACCCGAATAGGGAGTGTTCCCCGCCATAGCCAATGCACCAACAGATACGAAGAGTCTCATCCAATGTTTCATCATTTACTTTTCACTTTTCATTATTCACTTTTCATCATTCATTATGAATTGTGCACCCGCCAACGGATGCGCCCCCATGTACTCCTCTCTCTTCTTCACACTGGCCAATTGGGTGTAGATCTGTGTGGTGGCCATGGAGGTGTGACCGAGGAGTTCGCTCACATCAGCGATGCGGGCACCGTGGGCGAGGAGATGGGTCGCAAAGGAGTGGCGGAGCTGGTGGGGGGTCGCGTGGATGCCGTGGGCACGGAAGCGTTTGCTCAGGCGGTACCGAAGCTGTGCCGAGGTCAGAGGCATGCCGTCGTGCTCAAACAGATAGGTTTGGGGATGGTGCAGCTCTCGATACGATGCGATCAGCTCTTGGAGGTGCGGCAAGAGGGGCAATTGGCGCACCTTGTTTCCCTTGCCAAGGATCTGGATCCATGCTCCATCGATCCACTCCAGTCGCAACGCGGCGAGCTCACTGATGCGCAATCCCAGACCATACAGCATCCCAATCATCAAACGCTCCTCGGGCGTGGCACACTCCATGACCTCGGCGATGGCATGTTCTTCGAGAGGCTTGGGGAGGGTCTGTGGGGTCTTGATCGTCTCGATTCCGAGGGCATGTACCGTAAGATCGGCATGGTCATTGAGGTATCGGACAAATGAGCGCACCGCCGTGAGCTTGGCATGGATGCTGCGCTTGGAGAGGGAGCGGATCGTCAGCCGCCACGGCATGATATCCAGCACCCATCGCCCCTCTTCTTCGTACCAAGCGCACTGCGGCTCCATCTGATGCAACGCCGTCGCATACGTCGTCGCCGTCGCTTCGCTGTAGCCACGTACGCGAGTCACATACGTCAGAAATGACCCGATCAAATCCGAGAGATCGGGCACCATCTCAGATCACTCTACCATCCAATGCGGCACGGGAAGTGTGGGTGATCTCCACGTCCCGTATCTGCCCAAGCAACGCTTCGCTCCCCTCCACAAATACCAATTTGCCATCGTCCGCACGTCCAGCGATCCGACCTCCCGATTTGAGCTCCTCAAAATAGACCCGGTGCACCCGTCCCATCTGGGCATCCATCACTTCGACCAGGATCTCATTGTGGCGGGCTTGCAGCCGACGCAAACGCGCCCCAGCTATCTCATCCGGAACCTGCGCGGTAAATTCGGCCGCCTCAGTCAAAGGTCTCGGGGAGTATTTGAACGAAAACATTTGATCGAAACGTACCGCTTCGAGCACCGCCATGGTCGCGTCAAAATCTTCCTCACTCTCCCCGGGAAATCCGACGATCACATCGGTCGAGATGGTCGCATCGGGGGCGAGGTGCCGGATCTTGGCGCACCGCTCGAGAAAATTCTCTTGTGTGTAGCCCCGCTTCATGGCACGCAGTATCCGGGTCGATCCGCTCTGGAGGGGGACGTGGATTTGCTTGCAGATTTTGGGATTGGTCGCAAACTCATGAAGGAAAGCATCGTCCATGTGCAGCGGGTGAGGCGACTGAAATCGGATACGCTCCAGCCCATCGATCCGACTGATGATCTGCAACAATTCGGTGAAATCACGCGGGGCATCCTCCCCGGCTCCTCCCGCCCCGAAGCGTCGGCCGTAGCCGTTGACATTTTGCCCCAGCAGCATCACCTCGCGCGCACCCCCTTCGACCGCCTTGGTGATCTCTCGGACGATTAGGGTGTGGGGGATCGATACCTCTTCACCCCGCGTGTGGGGGACGATGCAGTAGGTGCAGCTTTTGTCGCAGCCGATGGTGATGTTGACCATCGCTTTGAGCGGCGTGTTGCGGTACTCCCCAAAGGCATACGTGCTCTCGTCGTAATCGATCTCCACCTCCACAGCATGGGGGCGGTGGAGGACCTCATTGATCCGGGATACATTACGGGCTCCGAGGACAAAATCGACCGAGGGGGCCCGACGGATCACTTCATCACCGAGATGGCTGGCCGTACACCCGCACACCCCGATCTTGGCACCCTCTTTTTTGTGCTTGTTAAAGATCCCGATTTCGGAAAAGAGTTTGGAGACCGGCTTTTCCCGCACCGAACAGGTGTTGATGAGGATCAGATCCGCTGTGTTTATCTGGTCGGTGAGCTCGTAGGGTTCCTCGCGGTTGAGCTCGGCGATCATGTGCTCACTGTCGCGCTGATTCATCGCACAGCCAAGTGTTTCTATGTAGAGTTTTTTGGGGGGAGTTTTAGGCATAGGTGTGGGAGAGGGGATGCACACGCGCCCTATTGGACGATGTGCACTTCGTAGAGGTATTCCCCCTCACCGAGTCCGTACTTGATCTCACGCATGTAGACGTTGTACCCCTGCTCATCGAAATGCTCCATCAAGGCAATGATATCCTTGTGTGAATTCTCTTTGTCAAAGTAATAAATGGATTGCTGATCCAAGTGTTCCTCAATTTTTGTCAATTCGATCGTTTTCGGTTTTGACTTCAGTGTGGTTCTCGCCAATTTTAATTTCATCGTCTCGTCATCCTTGGCATCCATACCATACATACGTGTATACGCGAGGGTGCATTATTTGGAGGGATTATACTTCATTTTGAGTAAAGGGAGCTTTAGATATAATCAACCCCTACAAAAAAGAAGAAATCCCACTACGATGTGTTACTGTTTGGTTCAATCGCATCGCACATCAGGATGCATTCACAAAGGAAAAGACCATGGAAAAGATTCTCGATATTATTCAAGCGATGGCGCACGAAAAGAACATTTCGGAAGAGAATACCCTCGAAGCCTTCAAGGAGGCCGTGACCAAAACCGCACAACGCCTCACGACGCCGGAGAGTACGTTTGAAGTCCAGATCGACCACGATACCCGCACCTACAGCGTCCAGAAGGTGATCACCGTCGTGGCCGATGATGACGCGCGTCTCGAAGAGCAGAGTGACAGCTTTATCGCGCTGGAGGATGCACTGGAGTACAGCGATGAGATTGAGATCGGTGATCAGCTCCGCAGCGACTTCGTCCTCGAAGACTATGGACGTACTGCGGCGGCCAATCTCTTCAAAGAGTTGGAGTACCACCTTCAGCGTCAGGTCGAAAACGACATGTTTGAGCGGTACAAATCCCGCGTAGGCACCATTGTCATCGGGACGGTCTCCCGCGTCGATGCTGGGGGAAATACCTATACGGAGATCGGAGAGCTCAAAGGGATCCTCAGCCAGCGCAATCGGATCAAGGGGGAGAGTTTCAGAGTCGGGGATACCATCAAAGCCCTCCTGCGCTTCGTCAACGTCGATCCCAAGTACGGGATGTTCCTTGAGCTGAGCCGTACCGCCCCGAAATTTCTCGAGCAACTGATGGAAAAAGAGGTGCCTGAGATCCAAGACGGTGCCGTGGAGATCCTCTCCAGCTCCCGCATCCCCGGCGAACGCGCCAAAGTCGCCCTCAAGTCCGATCGTCCCGATGTCGATCCCATCGGAGCCGCCGTCGGTCAGCGTGGGGTGCGGATCAACGCCGTCTCCGATGAACTCGATGGTGAAAACATCGACTGCATCGAGTACTCCTCCATTCCAGAGATTTACATCACCCGCTCCCTCTCTCCCGCCGTCGTACAGAATGTCAGGGTCGAAAACCGTGGGACCAGTGAACAAAAAGCGATTGTGGACATTACTGGAGATCAAAAAGCCAAGGCCATCGGGAAAAGCGGGATCAACATCCGTCTGGCTTCCATGCTCACCGGCTACCAGATCGAATTGAATGAAGTGGAAGGGATCGTCGATCGCACCGGGTCGAGCACCCATGGTGGCGAAGTGGAGAAAACCACCGATACCACTGCATTGGCAGACTTGTTTAAATAGAACAAGGGGCGGGGACTTCAGTCCCACAATGCGACGAGAGTCGTATACGCTTCCCTTGGATCACCTTTGGGGACGCGACTTCAGTCGCGTTTGGTGGGACTGAAGTCCCAGCCCCATATTTTCCACGCTACTACACGGTACGCCATGGCGCACCCTATACCTTCGTCATCATTTCAAAAAACGAATCCACCTCCAGGGATGCGCCCCCCACCAGTACGCCATCGACATTTTCAACGGCGGCAATCTCTTCGATATTGGCAGGATTGACGCTGCCGCCGTAGAGGAGGGGCGCTTCGATGTGACGGCGGAGCATGGCATGCGTGGAGGCGATCGCCTCAGGCGTTGCCGTGCGGCCGGTACCGATCGCCCAGATTGGCTCATAGGCGACGATCAAGCGACCGTAATGAATATCGATCCCCTCAAGCTCCTCCAGCAAATAGGCTTCGACCGCCGCATCCCCCTGCTCGCGTACTTCGATCGGCTCCCCGACACAATAGATAATCTCATAGTTACGCGCTTTGAAAAAGGCATATTTCTCAGCGACCTTCTCTTGAGATTCCCCCAGCAGCATCCGTCGTTCACTGTGACCGATCAGGAGCGTATGGATCCCAAATTCGTCGAGCTGCTCCATCCCAATCTCTCCGGTAAAAGCCCCCTGCATCGCGGGATAGGCATTTTGGGCACCGACGACCACCGGACGATGCGCCCCCATGAGCGCTGAGGCGGGGGGGAACACATACACCTCGTGCTCTACCCCTGCTTCGACCATCCGATCTCGCAAATCATGGACATAATTCCACGTCGAGACGCGGGTGTGGTTCATTTTGAAATTGGCCGCGAAAATCATCACGCCTCCTCGCCCGGACAGGTCAAAGCATCAATACCAGGTAGGGGTTCGCCCTCGATGAGCTTCAGGCTCGCACCCCCTCCAGTACTGACGAAGGTCATCTCATCCACATCGTCCGCTCGCTGCGCCACATCGGCCGTATCGCCCCCTCCTACGACGGTCGTAGCATGGGTCTCGGCGATGTAGTGGGACATCTTGATGGATCCTTTGGCGAACTTGTCCATCTCATACACCCCCATGGGACCGTTCCAAATGATGGTCTGCGCGTCGTTGAGTGCTTCGCGGAACAGACGGGTCGACGCGGGTCCGATGTCCAGCCCCATCCATCCAGCTGGGATCTCCTGTGTCGGGAGAAATTTGGTCGTAGCGTTTTCGTCAAACTCCGGAGCGACGACAACATCGACCGGCAGATAAAATTTGACCCCCTGCTTGTGGGCTTTGTCCATGATCCGCTGGGCTTCATCGATGAGATCCTCTTCGACAAGGGAATTCCCAATCTCGTACCCCTGAGCCTTGAGAAACGTAAACGCCATCCCGCCACCGATGATCACCTTATCGACCTTATCCAGCAGGCGAGTCAACGCTTCGAGTTTGCCGGAGACTTTGCTCCCGCCGACCACCGCGACAAACGGTCGCATGGGGTTGTTGAGTACCCGACTGAAGAAATTGACCTCCTTGGCCAGCAGGAAACCTGCCGCACGATGTTCGCAATCAAAATAGTCCGTAATCGCATCGATCGAGGCGTGTTTGCGGTGGCAGGCTCCGAAGGCATCGTTGATGTAGACATCCACCAGGTCGGCGATTTTCTTGGCAAAGCGTGGGTCGTTGGTCGTCTCTCCGGCATCGAAGCGAAGGTTTTCCAAGAGGAGCACATCCCCCGGCTCCATGTTGGCGGCTATCTCACGGACAGCGGGGCTGACCACTTCCCCGCATTTGGAGTTATCAAAATGGAGATGGTTCTTGATCTTGAGGAGCACATCAAGACGCTTGTACACATCGTAGAGGGAAAACTTCGGATCAAAGAGACTGGGTTTGGGGCGTTCATAGTGTGAGCCCAGGATCACTTTGGCTCCGTGATCGATGCAGTAACGGATGGTTTGAAGGGCGGCACGGATACGCCGATCGTCGGTGATGTTGCCAAATTCATCCTTGGGGACGTTAAAGTCGCAGCGGATAAAGACCGTTTGGTTGTCGATGTCAATGTCGCGGAGTGTTTTCAAAACCCAATCCTTGCTTTGTTATGGTAATATACAAAAATATTTTACATCATTTGAGGTTATCGCTTGATTAATGCACGCTCTGTTTCCCGTTCAAACGTCGCCCCCATTACCGTATGGTACGGTGGGACCTTTGACCCGCCCCATCGCGGGCATCAAGCGATTGTTCACCGACTGGCGATGTGGCCTGATGTCGAGCACGTGGTGGTCACCCCCGCATACCTCAACCCCTTCAAAGCGACCACGCTCGCTTCGGCCAAGCAGAGGCTCGCGTGGGCGCATCGGGTGTTTGATGCCCCCAACGTCACGATCGATGCCGGGGAGATCGATGCCGGTCACAGTGTCTATACCATCGATACGCTTGAGCGGTTGGGGCAGGACTACGACATCCGCGCCATCGCCATCGGCGCGGACAACCTCGAGCGGATCGAGGCGTGGCAGGCATTTGACCAGCTCAACCATCAGTTTAGCTGGCTTGTGTTTGATCGCGAAAGACACACGAAGGGGTATGAGAAATTGCGAGATTATGAACGCATCTCTCTTGATGTTCCCGTCAGCTCCAGTCACATACGGAGTCGCAACATCCTCACCGATGTCGATCCCCGCATCGTGGATGATGTCCAAAATTTACTCACCAAAGGAACCCAATGACCCTCCAACAACGTATTGACACGATTGTCAACCTTCTTGATGCCAAAAAAGCCGAAGAGATCGAAGTCTTTGACCTCGCCGATACCGACTACATCGCCCAAACCGTCGTCCTCGCCAACTCACTGGGAGGCAAACACACCACCGCCCTCCTCGACCACCTCAAAAACGACCTCAAACCCCACGGGGAAGAGTTTCTCCACACCGATGAGACCGATGACTGGGTCGTCGCCGATCTGGGCGACATCATCATCCACATCATGACCCCGGCGTATCGACAACGCTATTCACTTGAAGAGTTTTTGGGAGAGCTCAAGCGGGGATTTCAATAAATCGTGTTGCGATTTTGGTGTGCTATTGCACACCCTTATGCGATGCATTGACAAACAATATTTGTAAACCAAAATCCCGACTCTTTTTAATGTCTACCTTCTAATCTTTAATTTTCATCCAACACTCCGCAAACGCTGCCACTGCTGTATCAATCTCCTCCAGTCTGAATCCTCCAAATCCCATCCGTGCCGCTTCAAATTCCCCGCCGCTTCGCTCTTTGGCCAGATAAATCGCAATGCGCTTTTCATCGGCGACCTGTTTGAGCCTCTGCCAGTCAAACTCTGATGCCCTCGGCTGGATCAGGATCGCCAACCCCGCCCCTTCGGTAACGATCCGAAACGTATCACCCAGATGGCGGATGAGTGCCTCCCGCATCGCTTGATGTTTTTTCTGATTGAGGATACGGGTACGCCGGATGTGCCGATCCCAGTGCCCCTCATGCATGAAGGCTGCCAGCGTGCGCTGCGTGATGAGGCTTACCCGGGCAAAGTGGGCATCGTAGCTTTTTCGATAGATCGCCATCATCCACTCCGGTAGGACGAGATACCCTACACGGATCGCCGGAGAGAGTGCCTTGGCGAAGGTTCCGACATACGCCACATGCTCACCGGTGGTATCGAGTCCCTGCAATGAGGGGATGGGACGATTGTAATACGCCAGCTCACTGTCGTAATCGTCCTCGATGATCAATCCGTCGATGGATTGGATATGCGCGAGGAGCTTGAGGCGCTTGGTGATCGGCATGGTCACACCGGTCGGGTATTGGTGAGAAGGGGTGATGTAGACCACCTGAGCCTTGCTGTGTCGGAGTTTTTCAAGACGGAGGCCGTGCCTGCCTACTTCGATGGGAGTCGTGCGGTATCCATAAGCACCAAAAATCTTGTGGGCAATGTGGTAGCCGGGGAGCTCATGCCCAAACCGCTGATAACGCTCACGGCCAAGCTTGGCGATAAGCTCCATCCCGTCGATAAACCCGTGCGTGACAATGACCTGATCGGCATGACATCGCACGCCGCGTGAATGGGAAAGATAGCGTGCGATTTCTTCACGGAGGATCTCTTCCCCCTGCCCATCCGGATACGCGCCAAAATCCAAGGATGCGTTTGTCTCACGTGTGCAGAGTCGCTTCCAAGTCTTGAGCGGGAAATCCTCTGTATGGAGTTGAGCTGGGAAAAAATCGTACCGCACCGGCTCCGTGATCTTGGCGGGTGTTGCTCCAGACGTCTCCTCGGGCTCAAACGCATCAAAGTAGAGTTCACTGACATAATACCCGCTCCGGGCACGGCTCTCGATGTACCCTTCGGCATAGAGTTGAGCGTACGCCGCTTCGACGGTGGTCTTGCTCAGATGGTAGAGCGTGGCTGTCTTGCGGATGGAGGGGAGCTTGTCTCCGACACGATGCTGCGAGATGATCTCCCGTTTTATGGCTTTGTAGAGCTGGATGTGGAGTGGGATTTTGAGGTTCGGATCGAGATGATACACCAAACTGTCCTTATAATTTTTATATTTTTTGTATCTTTACAAGGGGTTACTTTTCGCATATAATACCATAATTTTTATCGATCAGGAGTAGGGACTTCAGTCCCGTTTTGCAGGACTGAAGTCCTGCCTCCAAAACGCGGATAGATAGCCGCAACCCATACATACAATGCAGGAGGACACATGAACCCTTATTTTGAAATCAAGGACGAAACAACGATCAATACTCTTTTGGACAAGACAGAATACGGAACATTGGCTCTTGCCGATGGGGACACACCCTATGCGGTGCCGGTCAATTTTGTGCGCATTGATACTGCTATCTATTTTCATGGGGCCCTCACCAACAAAAAGATGAAGATCTTGGAGCACAATGCGCACGTCTCGTTTTCGGTCGTTGCGCCCTACGCCATTATCGATTCCGATTTTTCCAGCGATGGGGGGTTGGCCTGCCCAGCGACGCAGTTTTTCGCATCCGTTTCGATCGAGGGGATCGCCACCCGGGTCGAAAATCGCGACGAAAAAGCTACCGTACTCGAAGCCCTCATGCGCAAGCTCCAGCCCAAAGGGGGCTATGCCCCGCTTACCGATGCAGCATACGGCAAAGCCCTTCGCGCCACAGCGATTGTCAAAATCGAAGTGCTCCATCGAAGCGGCAAGTTCAAGTTTGGGCAACATCTCAGCCAGGAGCGTTTTGATCGGATTATCGACCATTTACGCAAGCGGGGCACTGCCCTCGATCTTGAGACCATCACCATCATGCACAACCAAAGGAGACAATCATGACCTACCACATCGCCACCCTCGACGACATCGACGCGACCCTCGCACTCCATGCCAAGTACCAAATCGACACGATTACCAAAGCCGACAAGGCGGATGGCTTTGTCACCACCCCGTTTACCTACGAGGAACTCCGGGATCTCATCGAGCAGGAACAGGGGCTCTTCATCGCCAAAGAGGGCGAGGAGGTGCTGGCGTATGTGATGTCGGCTTCGTGGGACTTTTGGTCACGGTGGCCGATGTTTCAGCACATGATCGCCGATCTGCCCAATCTCTCCTATGACGGCACACCCCTTACCGTTGAGAATTCATACCAATACGGTCCGGTTTGCGTCGATAAACGCGTGCGCAGTACGGAAGTCCTGCCGACGATCTTTGAATTTGCCTTGAAGCACATGGCCAAACGCTTCGAGTTTCTTGTCACGTTTGTCAACCAGATCAACCCACGCTCCTACCAAGCACACCATCGCAAACTGGGGCTGGACATCCTCAAAGAGTTTGACTACAACGGCAATCGGTATTGGGAGATGGGGTGCAGGACACGACGGTAGGTGAAAATATCAATCTCTCCCAAATAAAACGACGCATCGTTGGTGATGATGCAATCGCATCGGCTCTGTGTGGCAAGCATATATTGCACCGCATCCTCAAGATCGTTTGGGCTTTTACTGTTTACGGATTTGGGGAAAGCTATGCAAAACATAAACTTAGATACAATCATTTTAGGTCTCATTATTTCTGTGAAGAGATTGGGTTCTATCGATATACGTTATCGAGAACTTTTAAATAAATTAGAAAGGGTTGAATAATATGAACATCAACGAAATAATTTTTTATGGATTTGGTTTTGCTTCGATTGCTCTTTTTCTATTCTTTATGTGGAAAGATACGGATGCAAGTCACTCTTGATTCTTGCAATTTCAAGGAGCAGGGGGCTTTCGCCCCGCTATCACCGCACCATCCGCGACCGAATCGTATCGTACACCACATGCCTGTGCCGGGGCAGCTTCATAAACAGCTCATCGGGTTTGATCGTCTCGGATTCTGGCAGAAGTGCGAGGATTTTCCCGGGGTATTCGTTGTCATTGCGCTGATAAAAAAGCTTCTCAAACTTCGTGCGCCGCATCGCGGTATTGCCAAAGGAGGGATCGGCGAGATAGACGTACCGATCGTCCATCCCTTTGTAGACACTGAAATGCCCAAGATCGTGTGAGACAATATATATGATCACCGGCAGCTTGAGCTCGGAGAGTGCCTCCATATCCAGCGCCATGGCGATGGAACGAAATCCGCGTGTCTTGGCGTAATTGGAAAGGTCAAGAAACGAAAGCCCCGCTTTGCCCGCCTTGATCATCGCTTTGAGGTTGGCGTCCGTGATCCCTTTGGCACGCTTGATCGCTTCAAGGATCTGCTTTTCATCTACGGGCTGGTGATAATAGTACCGCAGCAGGGTGGCCAGCGAAGCACTGCCACAGGAGTAGTCATGTTTCTGGCGCACAAGATGGCTGTTTTTGCGCTCGATCCACGAAGCGCCTGCACGGTGAGACGGCTCAATCCAGGGAGCCATCTGCGCCTGGAGGCTCACCATGCCCCCAATCAATACCAGGATAACTCGGCGCATCTTAGAACCCAACTGACAACGTGGCACTCAGACCATGACGACTGCGCGCTGCCGTGGGCGTAAAACGCCCCTCGACACCCAAGCGTACATTGTCGTTGATCTCATAGCTTGCTCCGGCCACATAGGCAACCTCAGTATGGGAGGGGGTGGTGACTTTGTTGTTGGTCTTTGCTGTGCCCGCACGGGTGTATTCGGCTCCCAGATGCAGGCTCGTGCTGGGGTTGACGGAGAAATAGACCGTCGGGGCGATCTGCAGCGTATCGGCCGGATCGAGGGTAATGGCTCCGAGTGTCCGTGTACGGTTAAGAGTATAGGTAGTCTTGAGCGAGAAGGTCAGCGGATCGACGCTGTAGTGAAGTTCACCATAGGCTCTTGGGGAGCGAAAGCGGCTTGAGTAGGTCGTGCCATCCACCCGATCACGACTGAGCACATCCACATCGCCCCCGACGATCACCGCCGGCCCCTTATCCTCGTCTTTGATCTGCCACATTGCCCCTATGCGTACGGCACTGAGTCCGGAGGAGTCGCTGCTTTTCCATGTTTTCCCGTCAAAGGTTTTTGCCCAGTTGCCATTGTAGGCAGCCGATACATACAGCTCGGCTCCATCGAGAACCCCATAGCGCAGCACACCGCTGCCGCCAAGATAGTCCTGATAGCCTCCCGGCTGAGCCGTTGTCTCATAATAGCTGCCAAGATCCAGCCGCACCTTGCCCGTCTTGACAATATCGCTCTGAGGAGTGGAAGGTTTCCCAAACACCACCATACTCATCCCGACGATCATCCATGTGATTTTGCGCATGACTCCATCCTTGTATTTGAAATATAGTATGGAGTATTTTATCCGAAACGGATAATAATTGGCTGAGGAAAGTTGTTATTTTTTTATCGTGTAGTACTTCATCATATCACGATAAACGGTATCATAATCCACTTTGCCCCGATGCAGATCATCCACACTGTAGTGCATCTGTTCGATGGCATGTTTGACCATGAGGCCATATAGCTGATCTTTTAGAAAAATTGACCATCGATTTGTTCCGGTTTTTTGAGTCTTTAAATATTCAATGATTTTGCTTTCGTTATATCGCGACAGTTTCCATGCACTGTAAATTGCATAGCCTTCTTTTACCCAATACGGCATGCGAAAGGCAGAATAAAACCACCCATAGTTTGTATTCTGCATAGCATGTATCGACTCATGGACAAGTATGGCATCCAGATTGTCTTTTACACCATCGCAAGCATAAGCTTCATTGGTATTTACGTGCGCATTATTCAAGAAAATATTTTGTCCAATGGTTACAGCAAACGTTTGCCTGTTAGGTAAAAACTCAACGGGGTTAAGTATGGCATACATTGCATGATTATTCATCAAATGAAATGTAATCTTTTTTTGTTTGTCAATATAAAAAGGGGTTTTCTGGATTACCGAAGCTATTTGTGCAAAATATGATTTAATCTTTTTGTTGTCAACAGGTTCATAGGTATAGAAAGCTATGTTTTTATCATGATAACTGTTCGTAGCAAGTAATGGCAGACCTAAATATAACAATAACCATATTATTACCCAGAGCTGAGCTACAATTTCTGTATAAATATATATTTTTCTAAAAAAGGATAAATTTCTATCACGCAGTTTTAAATAAGGGAAGAGTTCTCTGATTATTATATTGCGAATACTCAAACTGTCTCCTTGAGTTATTGTTTCCACAAATAATGGCTTATAAGTGATATTGCAAGTAGCGCAGCTAAGGCGATGAATCCTGTGATACGTATTTTAACGAGACCCTCAATGATTTTCATGAGAGAGAAGAGAAGATTTTTGAGCATTTGATACTCCGGAATAAAATGTACAAAGATACCCCCAGAGAAGGGGGCAACCTATCAATTAAAAACGGGGTAGTATGCCGGTGTCCCTGGTCCATATGTATGCTCCCCTGGTGCCGGTGCATTTGCTACCGAAGAAGCCCAACCAAACAAAACAACCCATACAATCCACCAAAACGCTCCCTCCGTCTTCGCCTGCTCGTGGGTCGAGAGCATCATGGTTTTAGCATGCGTCGAGCCAAAGAGCTTCATCTTGTCTGCACGGCTGAGCTTCATCCGTTTTTGCTTGCCGAGGCGGTTAAGCTTCTGGATATCATGACGATTGAGCTTGAGCATGGCCTGGACGGTTGATAGATCGTGATGCTTCACCGCACGCTTGAGGCGCTTGAGCTGCAAGGTGTTCAGATGCTTTACGCGCTGCTGCAATACACTCCCCATATCATACTTCAAACTCTCTGAAGCAAAAGCCGATGTACTCAAAAACATCAACGACGCCAATACAACTGCTACGAAACGTTTCATTGATTCTCCTTTGAACTATTGTGTCACCGCACCAACACATAGTCTGAATGTTTGATGCTGCAATTTTGTTCATAATCAAGGCAGATTTTCGCAGGACTCGCCAAAGCGAATTCAAGAAAATCTAACGCAGAGTATGGACAAAAGTGCTGCACCCTTCGGGGAGAGCGATACGAGACGACCTGCACGCAAAAAAATCTTTGAATTGACTACGGCCAGTCCTTCAGATTTTTTCACGCACATCTCATCTCATCTCGCTCTCTCAAACATTCAGACTATGTGTTGGTGCGGTGACAATTCCCCAAGTCACAATGACCACCTATTATCCGACACGGATAATTCTATCCGATAGTGTTTTTGAATAACCTTAAAATGTGCATTATATTAGCCAAAATGGAAAACCAATGGACATCGCGCACAAGATCAACTATCTCATTCAAGAAAAAGGGATGACCAAGCGGGAGTTTGCTCAGAGACTTGCCGCACTCGAACCCCGCCTCAAACGTACCGGAACGATCCCAAGCGAACAAACCATTTATGGCTATCTCAACGGCAAACGGGAGATCAAAGTCGAACTCATCCCCTACATCGCCGATGTGCTGGGAGTCAAAGAGCAGGAACTCTTCAGCGAAGATATCGAGTACGTCGCCGAATACGACGTGCGCTATTCAGCCGAAGTGCGCGAGATCATCGATCTGCTCTACTACGCCCCCAAGCCGCTGAGGCTTGAGATCAAGGAATTACTTAAAAAAGTCAAGGAGACGGCGCAGGAGGGGGTGAAGGATTTGACAAAATAAAGAATTATCACTATAATTATCCGTATATTTATTGACATAATAAAGGGGAAACTTATGGTAGCCTACGCACAAAACGAATTGACCTCTGCGACAGAAATGTCCAAACAGTTTGGACGGTATCTCTCGAGTGTCTCCAGTGGAATGGTCGAAAAACTCGCTATCTTGAAAAACAACAAGATCGAAGCCGTTCTGCTCCCGGCATCGGTGTACGAGAATTTGATGACACTTTTGGAAGAGAGAGAAGATGAGGCCATTTTGGAAACCATCAAAACCCGCCTGCAAACACCAAAAGAAGCGTATCGCAACGGTCGAGATGTTCTGGAAGCGCTGGATCTGAGCGTGGATGAATAATGTATGACTTTTACTTTCATCCCCAAGCCGAAGTTGAGCTGAAAAAACTCAACCGATCCGTTCAGCTTCTTTTTGCCAAAAAATTGAAACAAATCCTCCGATCACCTGAGATCGGGGTCAAACTCGGACACAAAAACCACCTCAACCTTACCGGATTTCGCAAAGCATATTTCAACAACAAACGCCACCGCATCGTCTATCGTATCGAAGATGAAACGATCCGAATCTATATCGTTGCGATCGGGAAACGTGAGGAGATGGAGGTGTATAAGAAAGCGGCGCACCGCATAAGCGACAACAACTAAATCCTCACTCGTACCGTGAGCCTTCCAGAAAATTGAGTCCCAAAAATGTCAACAGTGTCAACACCGGCAAGAGAAACACCCACCAGAGGTATTTGTCCTGCCAGAGGTACCACAGCAACGCGGCCCAGGCAAGGAGAATGGTGAGGTAATGTGCGGCAAAAAGCGGCAGGATCGCCCGCATCGTCATCCCCAGGGTTGCGGCCGTCGCGATCCACGCAAACGTCCCTGACGCTATCAGGGTTTTTCGCAGGTTTCGGTGGCGGTAGTACTCCCAGCCAATCGCCACAAGGGTCACTGCCAGCCAAACGATAATCTTCCCCTTCATGCCACCCCCCTTATAGCCGTTCCAACACTCCGATGCCCAGCAAACCCAACCCCTGTCGGATCGTCTCAGCTGTCAACACAGAGAGTTGGAGGCGGCTCTGGCGTATCGTCTCATCGACGTCATCCTTGAGGATGGGGCTGGTCTCATAAAATTTCATAAACAGCGTCGCCAACTCGTAGAGATAGGTGGTGATGTAGTGGGGGAGCGATTCGGCTGCGGCACGGTGAAGCATATCCTCAAGCTGAAGCAGTTTGAGTGCCAACGCCCGCTCGGGATCGGTCGTCAGCGTAATCGCACCGCTCACCTCCCCCTCGTATCGGCGCAGGATCGATTGGATCCGGGCGTAGGCATACTGGAGGTAGAGCGACGTATTCCCCTCGAAGCTGAGCATTTTGCCCCAGTCGAAGATGTAGTTGGAATCCCGGTGGATCGAGAGATCGGCATACTTGACCGCACCGATCCCGACGATCTCGGCGATATGCTCAAGCTCCGCTTCGGAGTATGCCTCACGGCTGGTGATCGCCTCTTTGGCATGGATCACCGCCTCTTCGAGGAGGTCGATCAGTTTGACGGTTCCGCCGTCGCGGGTCTTGAACGGCCGTCCGGATTTGTCGAGCATCATCCCGAAGGAGACGTGCTCGAGTCGGGTATCGGGGTGGGCAAAGCCTGCCTGCCGCGCCACAGTGAAAAGTTGACGGAAGTGTCCCGCCTGCCGGGCATCGACGACGTAGCTGATCCGATCGGCTCCCAGCACCTGCACCCGGTGGCGGATCGCGGCCAGATCGGTCGTAGCGTAGAGATAGCCGCCATCACTCTTCTGGATGAGAAAGGGGTTCTCATCCCCTTCGAGAAAGACACACTGTGCCCCGTCACTCAGTGTCAGCAGCCCTTTGTCATCCAGAGACGTAACGACATCGGCCAAGTCGTCGTTGTAACTGCTCTCGGCACGGACATCCTCCCGTGTCAAGTTGACACCAAGTTTGCCATATACTTCTTCGCAGTGCCCCAGAGATTTGTCAATGAACTTTTCCCAGAGGTGGAGACAGTGGACATCGCCCCCCTGAAGCTTGACGACGTACTC
>WFMQ01000089.1 GCA_015488995.1 Nitratifractor sp.
CTTCACAGGTGATCCCAAGCGTATGTAAGACGTGCTCAAAAAAGTCGCCTGCTTCCGCATGAAACCCATCATGAAACTCAATATAGACACTTTGGATGTCGGGACGATCCGTCGATATCTTGTCGAAAATAAATGGTTTCTTGTCGGTGAGTCCCTTAGCATGGTCGATGGCATCGAGGATTTTTCGCTTGAGGGCGGGGTTGTCTCCGAAGATCATGCTGAGACCTTCGTACTCTTCTTCCATGCGCATGTGCGCTTTGATGGTTTGGGTCATGGGGGTTACCTTGCGTAGTCGATGGCCCGCGTTTCACGGATCACGTTGACTTTGATTTCACCTGGGTATTGTACCTGATCTTCAATGCGTTTTGCAAGGGTATGGCTCAGGTACCCCGCCTGCACATCGTCCACGGTACCGGCATCGACGAAGACGCGGATCTCCCGACCGGCGTTGATGGCGTATGCCCGTACGACTCCCGTCTCAGCCAAGGCGATCTCCTCGATGTCACGCACCCGCTTGGTGAAGCTCTCGAGCACTTCCCGTCGGGCACCTGGGCGTGCGGCACTCAGGGCATCGGCGGCACACACGGCGGCACTCTCGACCCCATCGGGATCGGCATGACCGTGGTGGGCGAGGATGGCGTTGATGACGGTGGGGTGTTCGTTGTAGCGTTGGCACACTTCGACCCCGAGATCGACGTGGGATCCCCCAAAGTCTTGGGTGAGGGCTTTGCCGATGTCGTGCAACAAGCCTGCCCGGAGAGCCAGCTTCTCGTCGCCGCCCATTTCTGCCGCCATGACGCGGGCGAGGCGCGCGACTTCCAGCGTATGGCCGAGTGCATTTTGCCCATAGCTGGCACGGTATTTGAGGCGGCCGATGAGCTTGATGAGCTCTTCGTGCATGGGGAAGAGTCCGAGGTCGATGACGACATTTTCCCCCTCTTCATAAATCTTCTGCTCAAACTCCTCTTGCACCCGCGCGTGCACCTCTTCGATGCGCCCAGGGTGGATGCGCCCATCCTCGACGAGGATTTCGATGACGCGGGTGGCGATGGCGCGGCGGAAGAGGTTGAAATTGCTCACAACGATTACGCCGGGGGTCTCGTCGACGATGATGTCAACGCCGAGTAGCTGTTCCAAGCTCTTGATGTTGCGCCCCTCTTTGCCGATGATGCGCCCTTTGTGGTCATCACTGGGGAGATTGACGACGTTGATGAGACGCTCACCGGCAAATTCACCGGCGTAGCGTGTGGTGGCTTGGGCCAAAATGAAGTTGGCGTTGCGTTTGGCCTCGTCTCGGGCGATTTTCTCTTGCTTGCGGACGACGGCCGCGATCTCGTTTCGGCTCTGCTCCTCGACCCGATTGAGGATGTAGGTACGTGCCTCCTCGGCCGTGATCGAACCGACGTTCTCCATGGCGCGTATCGCCTCGTGGATGGTGGCTTGTTTTTCGGCTTCGAGTGTGTCAAGGTGCGCGAGACGTGCTTCGAGATGCTGCTGCGTCTGTTGGAGCTTCTCGTGTGCGGCATCGTGCTCCCGCCCTTTGCGGATCGCATCGCGCTTGCGCCTCTCGAGTGCTTCGTAGCGGCGTGCATACTCTTTTTCCTGCTCGATCTCTTGACGTTTGATCTCGGTGCGGGCATCTTGGAGGAGGCGATCGGCTTCGTGGGCAATTGCGTTGGCTTTGGCTTTGGCTTCCAGCTCGAGATAGTCAAATTTCTTCTTGGCCCCCATCTGCATCAGGGCATACCCCAGTATCAAGCCAATCAGGAGTGCTCCCATCGCCATCAGTGTCATAAACATGGTCAATCCTCATGTGAGATGCGAATCGCCTTTTTCAAATCCACAGCAAACAGTATCAGGCGTATCCGACCAGCAGCTCATCGGGGTGGATATCCCACGTGTCGGTGAGTTGAGTCGGGCTGTATTGCCAAACCCGCTGGACAAAAATCGTGCAGTCGATGCGGCGGTGACCTTCCCGAGAATAAAATCGGTCGTACATCCCTTTGCCAAACCCGATACGCCGGAAGGTTGGGTCAGTACCGACGATGGGGACAATGGCGATATCTATCTGTTTTTTTTGATATTTTCTTGAAAAATTCGGTTCGTATATTCCATACTGCGCTCGGCGCAGAGGTAAGCGGTATTGTACCAAGCGGAAACTTTCACCCTCCATAAACGGTACCAGTACGGTGCGCCCTTCTTGGCGAAGTGTCCTGATAAGTGGCAGGAGGTTGACTTCACCCTTCAACGGGAGGTAGAGGAGGATCGTGTGGGCGTGGCGTTGGCGGATGCGCTGGCGAAGCTGTCGGATGACCGTACGGTCTGCCCAGCGTGCTTGGGCAGGGGGGAGGGTGCGCAGGGCTCGGAGGGCTTGGGTGCGAAAGGTTTTTTTGTCCATCAAGTCAACTTTGGGTATGATTTGGAAGCATTATACCATCCCTTATGTTGTGAGCACGTCCTCCCGATTGAGGAGAGGTGCTCTTGAGAGGGCGGTGTACCCCAAGGAGTCCCATGATTACGTTTCTGAAAAAAGCTTTTGGTAAGACCGGGGAGGTGATACATGAAGTAGCACCGACACGACGAAGCAGCATCGCCAAAGAGGATTTTGAAGAGATTCTGCTTGAAGCAGATGTCCAGTATGATTTGGTGGAGCGGCTCATCGACGGGCTGCCCGATACCATCCGGCGCACGCAAGCTTTTAACTCACTTATCAGTGTCTTCCAATACCAAGCTCAGTGGATCGAGCCTGGAGCGACCCAGCCCTTTGTGGAGATGATTGTCGGTGTCAATGGGGCGGGGAAGACGACGACCATCGCCAAACTGGCCCGCCTGTACCAACGTGAAGGGCGCACGGTACTTCTCGGAGCAGGCGATACGTTTCGTGCTGCAGCGATCGAACAGCTGAGCCGCTGGGCGGAGAGGCTGGTGATACCGATCGTCGCCACCCGCCAAGGGCACGATCCCTCGGCGGTCGTCTATGATGCCATCGCCTCCGCCGTTGCCAAGGGGATCGATCACGTGATTGTCGATACGGCCGGTCGCCTCCATACCGAGAAAAATCTCTCCGACGAACTCAAAAAAATGGTGCGCACCGCCGACAAAGCTTTGCCGGGAGCTCCCGATCGCACCTTGCTGATCCTCGACGGGACCCAAGGGGGCAGCGCCATCAATCAAGCCAAAGCGTTTGATGCGATGATCGGCATTGACGGGATCATCATCACCAAGCTCGACGGCACCGCCAAAGGGGGCGCGATCCTCACCATCGCAGATGAGCTCCAGATGCCCATTTATTATATGGGTATGGGGGAGACCCCCGATGATTTCATCCGATTCAAAGCCAACGACTACGTCAATACCATTCTGGACGAAGTATTTGTATAGCCCTCCACGGACCCCATCAACCCCTTCGGCTTGAGGGGAAGTGCGTGAGGGCTACTGTGGGCACCCATGGTGCTCTTTCCACAGTGCTTTGTGCCCCATCGCGATCGCCCATTGCGGCGGCGTGCAGTCTTTGTCATTTTTGATGGTATGGGCAGGGGTCGCAACGGCCAGTTTTGGTTTGGCGGGAGCTTCGTCCGCCACATCCTCAATCATCATCTCGAGGTTTTCTTTGTCTGCCTGAGAGAGTTGGGGTTGGAAATTGTGGTATTTGTAGATTTTGAGTGTCTGATAGATCCCCACTGAGAGCAAAGCAAACAGTACCAATACGGTCACCTTCTGCAACGCATTTCCCCGTTTGGCCGGAGGGGTCTCGCAGACACCACCGGGGCAGTTCTGCAGATCGACGTTGAAGCGTTTGTAGACCAGACACCCCAAGCAAATCCCAAAGACCGACTCGGTAAAGAGGAGGATCAGGCACGCCACACAGGTGAGCATCCGGATCGGGGAGAGGATCCCAAAGACGATGAAGTACGCCATCACCAATCCCAACCCCAGCCCCAGCATCCACGCGAATTTCTTCGGCGCAGCTTCGACCCAGTCGGGGTGTTGGTTGCTCACGATCAGGGCACCGAGCACCATGTAGGGGGCATAGAGGGGATTGATGAGCACACGGATCGCAAACTCGAGGATGAACGTGAGCGAGAAGACCTCCGCCCAGAAGAGAGTGTGCGTCAGGATGAACGAAAAGAGACTGATGATCCCAAAGAGAAACATGATCCCCGCACTCGCCCGGGCATCCCGCTCATTGATCACAGGGTAGTCATACCCGGGAACCTTTTCACCAAATTGAAAGATGTTTGCCATATATGTATCCTTTGTATTGTAATCATCGAAGGATACGTGATGGGTCTTAACGAAATTTAACGGTGGGGTAATAGGTGAGGTTATGATTGGAGTTCCCCACACTTTTTCAGAAAGAGCCTAAAAAGACGAATCAAATCTCCTACAAAGAGTTAAGCCTTAGAGGGCGACAGTAAAGCTTTGGCAGCGATGCGTAAGACCAAAGTAAAACTGGAGCCGGACGAAAAAGCGATCTTGGGTAAGTCCGATCACAAGATCTTCATTACCAAGGATCCGCAGATCACCAAGCAGGGCTTGGTTGTCTATCGCATCGGTGATCACGGAAAGATCATCGACAAAGGCGACCGGCTGCGGATCACCATTGACAGCAACGAACTTGCTATCAAAGAGATGCTCGAGATGAGCATTGCCAAGTACGGCAATCATCTTGATATTTCCGGGGATCTTGCCTTTAAGCAAATGGTGCTTGCCGTTACCGAGAAGTACGATCTAAAGATCAACTTCAAGGATAAGACGATGCAGGAGATCCGCAATGCCGCCAAACGCCAAAAAGAAGGCACCAAAAAAGATATGACTACAAAACTATAAATCAAAAATCCAAAAACTTTAGGGTCAGGACACAAACTACAAATCAAAGAACTTAAAAAGGATCGGGTATCCCCCACCCAAAAATTAAAGAACAAGAAGTATTTTCAGCTCGCAAAACGGACTAATGACTCCAGTCTTCTAAAACCAGTTTCTCTACCCGTTCAAACTCTTTGGTATTGTTGGTCACCAATACCGCTCCGAGACTCAGGGCATGGGCACCAATCAGCAGGTC
>WFMQ01000090.1 GCA_015488995.1 Nitratifractor sp.
ATACCCAATGTCAACCCAAATCCATAAATAGAAAAAAGCATTAGCTGCAATCATCGTATCCATGGGCTTCGCGCACAATCATCGCCGAACCTACGGGTGCGACTTAGATTGTGCACACACCCCATGAACACGAGCATCACGGCTACTGCAGATATTTATTTACGGATTTGTGGTCAAAAACATTTATCCTTTTTCGGTATGATATGATACATTGATATCAGGAGAATACCGTGGAAAAGACTGAGACCACCGAAGTGACACACCCCCAGCAGGATACGCCCCAGAAGAACGAAGCGACCGAGACGGTTCAGACAGAGGCCTCTCCCAATGAAGAGGCAACACTGCCTGCTCAAGCGACGCCCACACCCCCCAAGCAAAAAAAACACCTCCAAGCCACGGCCAAAGTGGCCACCGCTCAATCCCGCATCCAGAGTACGAATGAGGAGATTGAGGCGTGTATGGCGCGAGTCGAGGAGGATTTGAACGCTTTCAAAGGCGCACAAACGCGCTT
Source organism: Nitratifractor sp. (assembly GCA_015488995.1). Classification (GTDB taxonomy): domain Bacteria; phylum Campylobacterota; class Campylobacteria; order Campylobacterales; family Sulfurovaceae; genus S017-3. The sequence continues at coordinate 512 of WFMQ01000090.1, forward strand.
TTTCAACCAAGTATTGCATCCCAGTCAGCAGATGCTCAAAGCCGTCGGAGCCAAAGACCGCATCTTCGAGAGTCTCCCTGCCCCCCAGGTCGATCTCAAGGATGATGCACTCGCCCCAGTGGCGATCGTCAAACTCTCCAGCGGCACCGGTCGGGGACTTCTGTACGGTCTCCTCGGTGGGCTGGCAGTCGTCGGGGGATGGTGCTACGCGGCGACACAGGCACTGGGGATGCCGTTGATTCCAGAGACGTTCCCCGATGTGGCGCGGATCACGCAGTCACTTGGCTGGGTGGCTCAGCGCATGGGACAGGGGAATAACGTCGCCGTAGGCGGTACGATCATCGGGGTGAGTGCTGTGGTCGTCGGCTGGGGGGTGTATGCCCTGACCAAAACGGTACGGGGATCATCCAACCTCAAAAAAGCGACCCAGATCGAAGAGGATACCGAATTCTACTGCACGAAAAAGGGGGAGTGCAAAGCCCAGATGGAAAAAGTCCGGGAGCACATCGCCCACGCTCAAGAGATGGTCGAGAAATATGAAGTCCTCCTCGCCGAGCAAAACGCCGCCCTCCAACGCGCCCTCTACATCGAAGAGGCAGACACGTACGACCAGCTCCACCCCCACACCCAACAAACCGTCCGCACCATCAAAAAACTCACCACCGAAGTGGAACGTCTCCTCGAGACCCCCATGGCCAAGCACGGCATCCTGAGCAAAGAGGGGATCGAAATCCTGGAGCGGACACACAAGTCGGCCAATGATTTTGTAGCGGAGCTATATGGATAATGACCCCCTCCACCCCCCAAGGTAACGATTGAAGATCACCGCACACTACAAATCTTTTCTGTTTATCCTGTGGACATTTGCCTTCATGTTTGCAGGAGCAACCATGTCTATGAAGGACATCTATGTCCTGTCAATGGTGGTCAATTTCCCAAGCTCTTTTTTGATCACATTTGCAAGTCATAATCTCCACAGTCTCTCATTCTTTCCGCTTGTCTATATCACAGGGTTTGTTCAATGGGTCTTGATTGTCGGGAGTCTGCTTGATACCTTTATTCCAAACATTCGCTTCAGCCTCTCAATCGATTTTTTACGAAGAGCGGTCAAATATATGTTCATGGCCAGTATCTTTGGGTTGTTACTGTCCGCAGCAATCATCCCCAATGGATACATGAGCTCGATCGTCTACAATGTATCGTTGGCAATAGCCGTATCGAGTATCGGACTCAAAGTCCTGTTCCTTGATGAGGGGGATGGGAAACAGTAGGCACTCTACACCTACCCTTCGGCTCGTTACGAAGCCCCACTTCTGATTTCCAACCCAGAAACAATCTCATCCAAAACGTCCCTATCCCGTGCGATCACCACTACCTCCTCCGTCTGCACACGTGGCATATCCTCACAGAAGAGCAATCCAGCAGCAAAATCGTATGCGCGATACTCACCGACGTAGAGGAAATAGCGTGCTCTAAGAGCATAGACAAGGGAGAGAGCCACTGCACCCGGGGCTCGAAACTTCAACCCCATCTTTCCGAGGGCATCTACCGCATCCGGATGGGTGTAGGCTCGCTCGAAGATTCCGATTTCTGGGTCAGGGGTTGGGGTGAAGCGGTGGAAGGTCTCATCGGAGAGCGTGCCGTGGAGAGGGGTCTCGCCTCGTTCTTTGAAGAAAATCTCGCCCGTGGCGAGGTTGCAAATGCAGGCGGCGATGGGGGTGCCGGTTGGGTCGATCAGGGCGGCGGAGGTGCCGTAGTAGGGGAATCCAGTCAGGAGGTTGCTGCTACCATCAATGGGGTCGAGGAGGATGGTATGCTCGCCGGTGCCGATGCGACCCGACTCCTCGGACTCGATCGTGCCGAAACGTCCGAGATGCTCGACGAAGAGTGCTTCGGCTTCGAGGTCGATGCCACTGCTGACATCGCCCCCGGCACCCACGGTAGATTTATGGCGTTGTGTTGAAGAGAGACCGCCTTCAATACGCCGGGCGATTGCACGGTTGGCCGTGAGGGCAGCCGAGAAAAAGGGAAGCATTACGCGCCGATGAAACTCGCGATCATGGCATTGGCGGCTTCACGTCCGTCGTGAGCGGCGGTGACGACGAGGTCAGCGCCTCGGTGGCAGTCCCCTCCGGCATAGACACCAGCACGGGTCGTCTCAAAATGCTCATCGACGAGGACACCACCCCATTTGTCCGTCTCGATGCCGTTGGAGG
>WFMQ01000091.1 GCA_015488995.1 Nitratifractor sp.
ACGCCATCTCTCCTATGGCGCAGCGGAGGGTACGATTGCCCTCGTCGTAGGGGTCACAGCTCTCTGTGCCGTGTTGCGCAGAGAGGAAGGTAAACGGCTCCCCGCTGAAGATGTCTGAGACGTTGACGTCTTTGGCAGGGGCGGGGCCGTTGTTGCGGAAGGTGAGGACGTAGGTGGCTTCGGTGCCGGCGAGGACGGGGTTGGGGGTGACGGTCTTGCTGACCATCTCGATGTCTGCGATGTCGGAGACGGTGACATCGACCGAGTCGGTGTTGTTGGAGCGGTTGGTGTCTCCGGTCTTGGTGGAGTAGGCACTCGCGGTGTTGGTGCGGGTGTTATTGCGCATCGGCCGGGTCACGGTGATGCTGATGTTGATCTCTTTCCCTGGCTCCATATCTCCGTAGTTACATTCGACCAGTCCATTGGTGATGTTGCAGTCTGTGCCGACGGTGATTTTGTCAGAGCTCAGTGTGATCCCCGTAGCAGGTCTTCCGTTGTAGGCGGCGATGTACTGAGGGATTCTGTCGCGAAATTTTACATCTTTGGAGGTGTTGCCCTCGATGTTTTTGACACTGATATGGTAGGTGAAGTTGCTCTCACTCGTCGTGATGTCGGCATCATCCGTTGTCTTGATGACGCGCAGGTCGGCGACGCCTGATTTGTTTTCGCTTGTCGCGCCTATGCTGGCACCGTCGCAGTCATTGGCTGTGTAAGTGTCATTCTTGTCGGGTTCGAGACTGTTGCCTGATCCCCCGGTGCAGGCTCTGTTGGTGATATCATCCTCGGCGGTGACATTGGTGTCGATATAGAGCACAGGGGCGTTAGCTCCCATCGCCAATGTCTTACTGTAGTCACAGGTGATGATTTGACCAGTGGAGGTGTTGGCTTCCGAACAGTTCCAGTCGTCTCCCGCATACCCGACGTACGTCTCATTCTCATCCAGTACATCGACGACTTGGACGGGGGAGGCGGGGCGGGGGCCGTGGTTGTGGACTTTGATGGCAGATCGAGCAGTGTCCACGACAGCGAGAGGCCCATCCCCATCCGGATTTGTTTTGGCTTGTTTGGTCTTGGTCAGCTCGAGATCGGCTTGGTCGGTCCAGACGGTATAGATGACGCGGTCGCTGTTATTGGAGGGGGTGGGATCCTTGGTGGTGCTGGAGATGGAGACATTGTTCTCATCGGTGCGGGCTTGAGGCTTCGAGATATCGGGAGCGGTGGCTGTGATGGTGATGTTTTCCTCAGCCCCTGCGCTGAGATTATCATCTTTGGTACAGGTGACGTTGGTGTCGGTGTGTTGACATATCCATCTGGTGGCATTGACCTCTACGACCTTGTAGCCCGGCATCAGGAGGTCTTCGACGACGACGTTTTCGGCGGGGAAGTAGCCATTGTTTTTGACCGTGAGGTTAAACGTGACGTTTTGCTTTTCGATGACGGGGTTGGTCAAGACACTCTTGTCGATGCTGAGGTCGGTGCCTGGGGTGATGTTGAGGTCGTTGGTGTCGGTGTTATCCGTGGTGTTGACCTCGAGGACATCTTCGGAGGAGACGGTCGCGGAGTTGGTCACGATGCCCGTATCGGCACCAGAGATCCGGACACGGAAGTGGAAGACGCTGGTCTCCCCCACACCGATCGTCGGCCCGGTGCAGGTGACATTTTGCCCTGAGTTGTCACAGGTCCAGTCGCTGTCGTTTTGATCCGCAGGTGAAGCATCATCGGCAAAAAATGCCAAAACACCTGGCAGGGGGTCGTGGAGGACTATCCCTGTGGCGGGGTGAGGCCCGGCGTTGCCGACACGCATCTCGTAAGTGACGATCCCGCTGGAGATGGCGGGGTTGGGGTAGCTGATTTTGGTGAGGTTGAGGTCGGCACCTCTCTTGATCGTGGTCTTGACGATTTCACTGTTGTTGGCGGTGTTGGCATCGTTGTCACACGAGGCGGTGGCATGCGCCTCGAAGACCGCAGGAGTATCGACCGTCGTCGCCCGCAGGGTGACGTGGATATCTTTGGCCGTACTGCCGGGGAATGTGCTGTATTTACACTCTACGCGATCGGAATCGTTGCTCTCGCTCGGGGTATGGCCCGTGTAGCTACAGCTGTCATTGTCATCGACCGAGACGAAGGTAAACCCCTCGGGGATCGTTACGTTGAGCTCGGCATGGGTTGCCGTGTCGGCTTTGTTGTTCTTGAGTGTGATGATGTAGGCATACTCGCCATTGGAGGCTACCGGATCGATGGTGTCGTCGAAACGAACCGGTTGCATATCGCCCGAGGCAAACAGAGCACCTGAGAAGAGGAGGGTGACGAAGAAAAGAGGGGCGAAGAGGTGATGGCGTGTACGGTTTGGCATGGCGTTTCCTTTGGTGAGGATGGGCAGAGGCGCGAGGTGCAGTCGTGGCATCCCATGTCGTTCCTATTTTGAATAGAATAGTTGATGCCCTGCTACGGTTCTGCTATGATGCCTATATCATACACAAATTTCTCTTAATTATTGCAAAAAAGTTTAAAATAAAAAAAGGTGCGATTGTATATGGGTAGAGGGGGCAAAGGGGCGGATACCGCCTCTCACACAGCACCCCCGCTGAGGCTATCTCTTTTTGTCCCGCTTTTTCCACTCTTTTTCAAATTTTTTACGCTTGGTAAATGAGAGTTTTTCGATGAAGAGTTTGCCGTCGAGGTGATCGATCTCGTGCTGGAGAGCAATGGCGAGAAATTCGTCGTCTTCGATGACAAACCGTTCACCGTGGCGGTCTTGGTACTCGATGGTGACCATGGCGTGGCGTTCGATGTCTTCGTAGATGCCGGGTACCGAGAGACACCCCTCCTGAAACTTCACTGTCTCGTCGCTGCGATAGGTGATGGCGGGATTGATGATCTCGAGGGTATTGTCTCGGGGTTGATCGATCGGCTCCCCCGCATCGTTTTCGAGGGGGACGTTGATGATGAGGACACGCCGGGGGATGCCGATCTGGATGGCGGCGAGCCCGACGCCGTTTTTGGCGACCATCGTCTCGTACATATCATCGAGCAGAGCATGGAGCTCTGCGTCAAACGCCGTGACCTCTTCGGAGATCAGTTTGAGACGGGGATCGGGGTAGATGACGATATCGTGGATCATTGGGGGTCTCAAACGAAGCTTTTGGTGAGGACTTTGTCGATGAGGCCATATGCGACCGCCTCGTCGGAGGACATGAAATTGTCCCGTTCGGTGTCCTTCTCGATCTGCTTGGGCTTCTTGCCGGTGCGTTCGGCGAGGATGGCATTGAGGGTATCCTTGAGACGCTGGATCTCTTGGGCTTGGATCTGGATATCGGTGGATTGCCCTTGTGCTCCACCCGAGGGCTGGTGGATCATGATCCGGGCATGGGGCAGGGCGTAGCGTTTGCCCGGGGTGCCCGATGCGAGGAGAAACGCCCCCATCGAGGCGGCTTGTCCGATGCAGATGGTGACGATGTCGGGCTTGATGTAATTCATCGTGTCAAACATCGACAACCCGCTCGTGATCACTCCGCCGGGGGAGTTGATGTAGAAGTAGATGTCTTTGTCCGGATCTTGCGCCTCGAGGAAGAGCATTTGCGCGACGATGCTCGAAGCAACCGCGTCATTGACTTCGCCACTGAGCATGATGATGCGGTCTTTGAGCAAGCGTGAATAGATGTCGTAGCTGCGCTCACCGCGTCCGGTCTGTTCGATCACATAAGGGATGTAGCTCATGATTGCCTCCATTTTAGGTCGTCGGCTTACTGTTTGTCGAGATCGAGAAGACGGCTGTAGAGCTTGTCTTCGAGCATGCTCATCTTGACCGCAGGGATCAGGTTGTTTTTGGTGTAGTATTTGATCAATTCCTCGGGATCTTGACCCGCCATGAGTGCCTCATAGTAGAGGGTCTGATTCACTTCGTCGTCGCTGACGCTGATCTGCTCTTTGGTCGCCAAGGCATCGATGATGAAGGTGGCTTTGACACTCGTGGTCGCATCCTCCCGCACCTCATCGCGCAGGGCGTTGAGCTTGGCTTCGTCCCCTTGGATCGCTTCGATCTCTTCACGGGTCATCGACTGGGCTTTTTGGTTGACGAGGTTGTCAATCTCCTGCTCGACGATGTTCTCTGGCAAATCCAATGCGATTGATTCGACGAGGGCTTCGGTGATGGCGGGCTTGAGCTCTTCGTTGTAGAGCTTGGAAAATTTCTCCGCTTTGAGCTGCTCTTCAATCCCTTGGGTGAAGCTCTCTACGGTGGCGTTTTCATCCTTGGTGATTGCTTGGGCGAGGGCATCGTCGAGGGTCGCGGGGGCTTTGACTTTGATCGTGTTGAGCGTGACGGCGAAGACCGCTTCCTGCCCCTTGAGATTCTCAGCCTGATAATCTTCGGGGAACGTGACGGTGATCCGCTTCGCTTCGCCGATCGTCATCCCTTCCATCCCCTCTTCAAATCCGGGGATGAATTGACCCGAGCCTATCTCGAGCTCATAATTATCGGCTTTGCCCCCTTCAAACGGCTCATCACCGAGGAACCCTTCAAAATCAAAAACTGCTACATCGCCTTGGGCAAGGGGGCGTGCTTCGGCTAGCTCGACGAGAGGAGCCGCCTGGGCGACGAGGGTGTCGGCGCGCTCTTGGATCTCCTCAGCATTGACGGTGGGCTCATCGTAGGAGGGCACCGCGCTTGTGTACCCCTCCGCCTCGACGGTGGGACGGAGGCAGAGCTGGATCTCTACGTCGATCCCCGCTTCCCCTTTGTCGTACTTCTTAAACATAGGATCGCCGAGGACATCCCCCTGCTGGATCTCTGCTTGGGCATACGCCTCGGTCAGCATATCCCGGATCGCTTCCCCCTCAGCGTCTTCGGTGAGTTTCTCTCCATAGAGTTTCTTGACAGCGTGGGCGGGGACTCTCCCCTTGCGAAAGCCATCGAGCTTGATCTGCTTACCCGTCTGCGCGGCCAGCGTATCGATTCGCGCATCGATATCGGATTGCGGGATGGTCGCACTGACGAGGATATTGGCATCGTTGAGTTTGGTGGTTGTGACGTTCACGGTATTCCTTGGTATGAAAAATAGTGGGTGATTTTACCTAAATTTGGATAAAGGGCACCATTCTCAGTGTGATGTTGCTACCCTTTTTGCAATCGGGAGGATGATTCTCGACACAATCTTGTAGTTTGCACTATCCCCGCATGTTCAACCCAAGTCCGTCAATAGAAAAAAGCATGAGCCGCAATCATCGTATCCATGGGCTTCGCGCACAATCATCACCGAATCTACGGATGCGACTCAAATTTTACACAAAGCCCATGAACACGAGCATCACAGCTACTGCAGATTTTCTATGTACGGATTTGGGCTCAAGGTGATACGCAGACATGCGTCGATTGATGATAGCAAAAAGGAAGGTAGTGGAAGGGATCAGAATATTGGCTGAAAAGAATTTTTGAGTATATAAAATGGAGATTTGATGGTGATCACGATTGGACTCGAACCAACGACCCCTACCATGTCAAGGTAGTGCTCTACCAACTGAGCTACGCGATCTTTTTGGACGGGAATTATACAGTAGTGAGGCTTAAAAAATGATAAAACATCATCGTGGCAGCTGATCCAGCGGGAGATCCATCATCATCTCGGCGACAAAGGTTTGCGTCACTTGCCCACCAAAGCGATAGATCCCCTCACGGTACTCCATGTAGAGCTCATCACCGCTGCGGGGGAAGACGACAGTGAGATCACGGGCTTTGTCCTCTTGGCGTGCCCGGACGTAGCAGGCCATGATCCCGGTGCCGCATGATAGAGTCTCATCCTCCACCCCTCGCTCGTAGGTGCGGGGACGGAGCTCATCTTGCTCAAGCGTGTAGATGTTGACGTTGGCATCGTATTGGTGTCGTAGGACACGCGCCATATCGATGTCAAACGTCTCGATCGGCTGTTCGCTCACGAGGTGCGGTACCCCCGTGTCGATCAACCACCACGTATGGCCGTATGCTTCGATATCTCGGCGGATAATGGTAGGCTCAAGCATTTCGGTGACGACATAGAGCCCATTGACTTCAGTGCGGATCACCCCTGCTCCAGTGAGAAACTCACATTGCCCCTCGACCGAGATCCCTTTGTCAATCGCATAGTGGGACACCGCACGGGTGGCATTGCCACACATGGCGGCTTCGCTACCGTCGGCATTGTAGAACTCCCACTCAAAATCGTACTCGGGATGGGGGATCAATACCACGAGGCCATCGGCACCCACCCCTTTTTGGCGATCGCACATGAGACGGGCGAGGTCATGTCGCTCTTTTCGTTCTGCATCGTGGAAGATGACAAAGTCGTTGCCGTTGGCGTTGTATTTGGTGACAAACATGGGGGAAACCTTTGGAAAATGGTGGAGTATTATACCATACGTGCTTGGATCAAGCGACTCACCTCTCTGCACGCGTGCTCCAGTGCTGCACGATCTCCGGTGTTGTCGATCACCCACGTAGCACGCAGACGCTTCTCCTCGATGTCCATCTGGGCATCGAGCCGCTGATGTGCCTCGGCTTCACTCAGCCCTCCCCGTGCCATCAGTCGTCTCATTTGGAGCGCACGGGGTACGTAGACGACGGCAACTTGCTCGATGGGATAGACGGCCCGTTCGTAAAAGAGGGGGAGATCGATCAGGTAGGGCTTGCGATGCGTCTCTTCCGCCGCCGCCAGGTGCATGATTTCCTGCTCGATGAGAGGATGGACAATCCCCTCAAGCTCTCGCAGCTTCTCGGGATCGGCAAATACCATCGCTCCCAGCGGTTTGCGATCTACCCGCCCGTCGGGGGAGAGCATCTCCGATCCAAAGTGCTCTGCGATGAGAGCCGCCTGCTCATCGAGAACCCTATGTGCCACCGTATCCGCGTCGATGATGGCATACCCCAGTGCCCCAAATGTCTCGGCAGCGGTGCTCTTGCCGGTTGCAATCCCGCCGGTCAATGCCACCGCATACCGCCACTCCATTCCCCAACCTAATAGACTTCGCGAATCTCGTAGCCATCTGAGTCCACACGAGGCGGATGGGTACCTGCCTTGCCCGATTCCGTCCCCGCAGTAGGTAGAGGGAGAGTCTGAGGTGCCTCGATCGGTGTAGCCGTCTCTGCTGGGGAGGATGACGGGGGAGTACTCGATTCGGGTGTCGGTGCGGCTGTTTCTGATCCAGCACGCTCCTCCGAGTGGTCAGCCTCGGGGGTAGGTGCATCCACGGATGCCTTCTTCTCGTGTTTGTGATGGGCTTCAGCTGCCGATGTATCGTGTTGCGATACCACGGGAGTCTTTTTGACAGTCACCGCCTCTGTCCGTTGTTTGTCCTCTGTTTGGGGGAGAGTCTTGGATACCTTATTACGCTGCTTCACCTTCGTTCGCACCACAGATTTGACACGGCGTTTGGATGCTCCCTTATAAAACTCTTCTCGGGTCTTCCCAATCAAAGAGACCACTTTGGGGACATAATTTTTCAGTTGGTACTGATCATAGTGGTACACATCTTTCCGGAAGTTGAGGTAGCCATACGGATCGATGTATGCCGTCAAATAAGTGATGTCGAGGGGCACTTTTTTCTTGAGGGCGATGGTTTTCTTCTCGGTTCCTTTGAGCTGTTGCATCACAGCATCGACATGGATATTGTCATTGAAAAGTGCCAGAGATTCGAGCAACTCCCGAGGCTTCTGTATCCGCATACAGCCATGGCTGAAGGCGCGGACGTTCTTGAAAAAGAGATTTTTTGATGGGGTATCGTGGATGTAGACCGAATAGCCGTTGGGGAAGAGAAACTTGATTTTTCCCAGAGCATTGTGCCGTCCAGGTACCTGCATGAAGTAGTAGGGGATGTGTTTCCCCTTCCCTTGGTACTGACTCCAATCCACGGTGCCAGGATCGACACGTGGTGAATTTTCATCCCAACTTTCGTGCAACTCTTTCCCCTGAGCTTCATAGTGGTAGGGATCTTGCAGCAGCTTTGGGATCATTTCACTCTTGACGATCCCCTCTGGAATCTTCCAGTAGGGATTGACCACGATGTAGGACATGGTATTGTGGAAGCTTGGGGTGGGGTGGTTGGGTCTCCCCGTGATGACCCGAATGGTGGTCACCAGTTTTTTGCCATCCAAAAAGTTGAGGCGGAACGCGGGGATGTTGAGCTCAATCCGCATGGCGGATTCCTTCCGATAGAGCCACTTGATCCGATCAAGATTGAGTCGGAGTTTTTGGATGATCTGGGTGACAGGGGTGTTGAGTGTTGCCCGTGTCTGCCCTCCGATGATCCCCTCACCATTGAGCCCATGGCGCACTTGAAATTTCTGGACAGCTTTCATGAGGCAGGCATCGTATTTTGGAGAGTCCATGGCGACTTTGCACCCTTGCAAATCTCCAGTGATGGCGAGGCGTTTGCGAATCAGAGGGATGACGGCCGGGTTACTCCCCCTTGGCTTGATCGTGGCAAAGTGCGGCAGGGGTTTCCATCCACCCTTACGGGCGATGGCGATGTAGCGGATCAAGTGACTTCGGAGGGCTGCGTACCCGAAACGCTTGGGATCTGCTGCGGCAAAGGCCCGTTTAAGATTGCCATCGTTGACGGCATCGTTGAGCACTGAGCCCGGTGTGGCATCTGGGTGATAGGTGACCCATCCTACCTTGATTCGGTACGCCTGCGTCAAGGCTTTCAGCTTTTGCTGGAAGGCTTGCCAGTCGATCCCACCGTAGAGACGATACCGCGCATAATTACGATAGAGTCTGCTCATGGAGAGCTCCAGCGATACTTTGTCTGATAGAGAGCCACCTCCTCGGGCTGCCAATTTCGCGATCTGCGTACCCACCGCATGCCCTTCTGTGTACAGCGACAAGGATTCGGTCACGGTCTTGTCGTCATCTAGGACATTCAATAGGGAGACACCAAAGGGGCTCAAACCACCCGCCTTGACCCAGATGGGGGCATAGAAGAGCTCGGCATACAACGGTTTCAGTGATGCATATTTTTTTTGGGAGAGATCTTTCTCGATCTGGCCGGATGCGGCATCGAAAAATGCCACCTCATCTCCAGAACCTCCCCATGTATAGGGGGTGTTTCCTGCGCACAGTGTGCTCACTGTGATCACCATGCTTGCTACTATCCATTGTCTCATTGTTCTGTTCATCGGCCGCCCCAGAGATATTTTGACATGCGTTGTGTTTGTGTTGTCCCGCACCCATTTGACATGATTATACAAAAAAACACCTTGGAAGTGCCAACCCAAATCCGTACATAGATAATTTGCAATCGCTACGATGCTCGCATTTATAGGGTGTGCGCACAATCTAAGTCGCCCCCGTAGGTTCGGCGATGAGTATGCGCGAAGCCCATGGGCACGATGATGGCGGCTACTGCTTCTTTCTATGTACGGATTTGGGGTCAACAAGGCAGGAGCTACCCCAGGGTGGGTTCAACCT
>WFMQ01000092.1 GCA_015488995.1 Nitratifractor sp.
ATTCCTTTTTTTGTCTCTTTGGTTTCCGGGATGTGAGCGTATCCCTCATCCGGTAATCAAAGTCTATTCCCCTTTTGTCAATGGGCTGTCAACGGTATGTGAATGGATGTAAATAACCACATGGTACAATGCGATAAAAATCATCAGGATCCCTTATGGCTGCAATCTCTGCTATCACCGACCTTCTTGCTCAGATGCTTTAGGGGGTCGTCATCAAACGGCAGAACCAAAAATCCTTGAACATCGTGCACGCTCCCTCCATCAATGCGGCCAATGTCACCGACTCGATGTCTTTGTTTTTGTAGTCCACGACGAGCTGATACAGGGTCTCGTAGATCACTCGCCCCTCCCGATCCATCATGAGAAAGTCCCCGTTGGGGGCGTTGCGGAGCTTGAGGATTTCATCGGTGGAGACGCGCCCTCGGATCGTCGCTTCACGGCTGTCCCGAAACACTCGAAACTGATAGTCTGGGTGCTGGATGACCCGCTGGTTGAAATTTTTGATCCGACTGACGAAGGCTTTCCCGCCCAGGTGCAGGAACGCAATCACATACGTATAAGCTCCCCTCTCGACGATAACGTGTTCAGGGAGTACTTTTTTGGCCTTGAAAAAATCGAGCTTCATTGGATACATCTCTTGGATCGATTCGCAGATGAATTTGAGGCGATCGACATCGTTTTTGTCATCGATAATCGTGACATTCCCATGCGCAGCTTTCTTACTCTCATATGTTTTGGTAATGTACCTTTGGATGTCAAAGTCCACAGGAGCCTCTGGGGGAGTAGAGATGATGGCGTGAAGCGATTCGAGGTGCGCCACACGGTCGATCAGCTGTTGGAGTTGTTCTTCGACGCTCACGGCACCCCGTTTAGGCAGAGGGACACCGTGAACAATGTGTTGAAAGTGGTCGTGGGCCCGATTGAGCACGCGACGTATTGTGTTGTGGCGAAGGATGTCATTGTAGATGCGTGGATCGGTAAAAATCGCAGGGAGGTCGATGCCGTTGGCTTGGGCGCGGGAGATCAGCATTTGGCGCATCGCCGGATGGGACGGCCGCTCCAGTACGACCTGCGTCTTGCCAAGCAGATCGATGATCGATCCATCAAACATCGCTTCGTACTCACGCCAACGGTTGGGGAAAAGGTTGAGGATCACCAATGCATTGGGGGTCTGGGTGATCATCTCTTTGAGATTTTGGAAAAAACGCTCGACGAGTGCTCCCTCCCCACTCATCGCTTCCATCTGGTCAAACGAGATAATCAGCGGCTCATCAAAAATCGACAATTTCCCAAATAAGGAAATCGCCATCAGGGAAAACACCTCTTTGTTGAAACTCTGCTCTCGAGGTTCAAGACCGATCATCGCCAGCACCTCGGGATCCATCTCTTTGGCCGAGAGGTAATCGATCACGCGGTGTCGATAGGTGTCATCGACATACGAAGTGTATTTGACCAAAGCTTTGAGGATTTGCAAAGAGAGGGCATCGCTTCCGTACGAGTGTGTGTACCACGCATGCATTGCCTTTTCGATGTACCGCCAGTTTTGCTTGCGGCGTTCGGTACCCTCTTTGCCCATCAGGGTGTAGATGTGGAGAGGGTTGGCTTCGAGGATTTCACGTATGCGCTTATTGGGATTGCGCTCTAAGACAATCCGCGTAAACGACTTGGCGAGCAAATATTGCAACTGGGTATAGTCGCTCCCGTCAATCTTTTGGATAAACGATTCGAGCATTTTGAGGTAAATGTGGAGCAGGATGTTCTCTTTGTCGTTGGGCTTTCCTACAAACAAAAATCGGTTGGTCTGCGATACGTGTTGGACAAACCGCATCATCAAATGGGTTTTGCCATTGCCCGCCTCTGCCAGGACGACGGCCGAGCGTGTTTGGTGATTGGGATCGTGACGGATCTCATCGAGCAGCCGCAACAATACGCCAAACTCCTCAGCATACAGGGACGCATCATCGAAGTGGCTCTGAAACGGATTGTCCACCTTGGTGCTGCTAAAGACGTTGATGTTTTTGGCACGTCTTCGGCTGGTCTCGATGGCACGTAAACGTCCGTAGAGATGGTAGGTAAAGAGCGCATCGTAGGAGGCTCGGTGCGCCAGATCCGCGTCAAAATATTTCCCCTCATGCTGCAAAAGCAGTGCCGTCGAAAGGTGGGCGAGGTCATACCCCTCTGCGGTGTCAAGGATCGCTCTGGCCATCTCATAAGTGCACACCGATTGCAGCTGGATGGTTTGACCGATCGAACGATAGCTCCGCTGGATCACCTGCACATCGTGGTGCGCATAGTGTGCCACGACGATATGGGATTCGAGGAGGGGGCGCACCGCCTCCAGTGTCTGCGCCAAATCCCCCTCGACGAACTTTTCGTAGATCACCTTCCCTGTACTGTCCACAATCGCGATCACATGCAAGAGGGTCTCCCCCTCCGTATCGACCACCACATACCCCATCTTTTTGTTTGGCACCGAAGCCTCCTGATTGGATGATGGGGATATTATAGCGAATCCCCCCCTTGAATTCATGGTATAATTACCGACCCAAATCGCACAGCAAGGATCACCCCATGCCCAAGCCCCGCGTCGCCCTCTTCATCCCCTGCTATATCAACCACCTCTTCCCCGGTGTGGCGGTGGCGACGATGACCTTGCTGGAGCGGTTCGGGTATGAGGTGATTTATCCCGAGGGGCAGACCTGTTGCGGACAGCCCTTTGCCAACAGCGGTGCCCACGAGGAAGTGATCCCCCTGGCGCAAAATTTCCTCCGTACGTTCACCGGCTACGACTACATCGTCGCCCCCTCGGCCAGCTGCACCGGCATGGTGCGCCACCACTACGATCCCTACGTCGGTGACGATCCGGCGTACGCCCCTATTCAACAAACCACCTATGAAATCCTCGAATTCCTCCACGATGTAGTTCAGCCCGAACACTTCGGTGTCTCCTTCCCCCACACCCTCACCCTCCACCAGAGCTGCCACGGCCTGCGGGAACTGGAGCTGGGAGTCAGCAGCGAACGGGTCATGCCGTACTACTCCAAAGTCGAGAGTCTTCTAAAACGTGTCGATGACCTCACCCTCCTGCCGATGGAACGCGCCGATGAGTGCTGCGGATTTGGCGGCACCTTCAGCGTCAACGAACCCGACATCTCCGTACGGATGGGACAGAACAAGCTGGATAATGCCGAAGCGACTGAGGCTGAATACCTCGCCGGATTTGACAGCTCCTGCCTCATGCATCTCGATGGGATCGCGCGGCGGGAAAAACGGGGGATCAAGACGGTGCATGTGGCGGAGATTTTGGCGGGGACGGTGCGATGAATCACCCGGCCAAATCCGCCGCCTTCCTCGCCGATCCCGCCCACAGCCGCTGGCACGACCACGCCCTCTGGTTCATCCGCCAGAAGCGGGACTCAGCCGCCCATCAGATCGATGAATGGGAACACCTTCGCACCCTCGCTTCACAGATCAAAGCCCACACCATGGCGCATCTCGCCGACTACCTCGAAACCTTCGAGCACAACGCTCACCAAAACGGCATCCATGTCCACTGGGCGACTGATGCCCATGAACACAACCGGATCGTCCACGAAATCCTCACCAAAAATCGGGTCAAAAAGGTGGTCAAATCCAAATCGATGCTCACCGAAGAGTGTGGCCTCAATCCCTACCTCAAAGAGCATGGCATCGAAGTGATCGACACGGATCTCGGCGAGCGGATCGTCCAGCTGCGCCACGAGCCCCCCAGCCACATCGTCCTCCCCGCGATCCATTTAAAAAAAGAGGAGGTTGGAGAGCTGTTTGAGCAAGAGATGGGCACCGAGCTGGGCAACAGCGATCCACAGTACCTCACCCACGCTGCCCGCAAGCACCTGAGGGAACATTTCCTGAGTGCCGATGCGGCGATCACGGGGGTCAATTTCGCCGTAGCTGAGGAAGGGATGTTTGTCGTCTGCACCAACGAAGGCAACGCCGATCTGGGCACCGCCATCACCGACCTGCACATCGCCAGCATGGGGATCGAAAAGATCATCCCCTCCCTCGAACACCTTGGCGTCTTCACCCGTCTGCTGGCACGCAGTGCCACCGGACAGCCGGTCACGACGTACACCAGCCATTTCCGCCGACCCAAACCCGGAGGAGAACTCCACGTCGTCATCGTAGACAACGGCCGCAGCAATCTACTCGGAGACACCGACTATGCCCAAGCCCTCCACTGTATCCGATGCGGCGCATGCATGAACACGTGCCCCACCTACCGACGCAGCGGCGGCCACAGCTACGACTACGTCATCCCCGGCCCCATCGGATCGACTCTCGGAGCCTCCCGCGACCTGAAGCAACACGGTGATCTCACCTACAACTGCACCCTCTGCGGCAGCTGCACCGCCATCTGCCCCGCCCAAATCGACCTCCATCACCAACTCTACGCCTGGCGCAAAACGTATGTCGATCAAGGCTACATGCCCGACCACAAACGTCGCCTCTACCGCACCGGAGCCTGGATGCTCGCCTCCCCCGGACGTGCCCAGCTCTTTTTTGGCTTGACCAAATGGGCGACCCGCCTGCTGCCCCGCTGGATACTCTATGGCCGGCTTAATGTCTGGGGACGTGGGCGGGAACTGCCCCAGTTTGCCCCCCAAAGCTTCGCCGAGATGTACAAAGAGCACAAAAAGGAGTAGGGGCTTAAGCCCCGTGAAAAAGATAACCATGCATCAAATCACCAAAACGGGACTAAAGTCCCTACTCCGAAACGAGCAAAAGGAGTAGGGACTTTAGTCCCGTAAAAAAGGAAGGAAAATGCCACCAATAACCAAACGATTTTTACCCCATATTAATGCGATTGGCTATTATCAATTTGTGACATTTAGAACGTATGACAGCTTAGACGATTTTATTTTCGAGATACGACAAAAAAAGATCAGCGACAAGCAAAAAGAATACGCCATCGACCAATACACAGACCATTCCAAGAAAGGAGCGTACCTTAGCGGTGAAGTCATAACATTTCTCAAAGAATATCTTGTCAGCAAAAATAAGGTGTTGTATGATCTGATCGCTTTTTGTATTATGCCCAATCATGTGCATATTGTTTTCAAGCAAAACCAAGATCTGTCCACAATCATGCAACAGATAAAAGGAGCTACGGCATACCGCATCAATAAAATACTACAAAGACAAGGTACATTTTGGGAAGAGAACTATTATGATAAGGTCATAAGAGATGATAAACATTTTGATACAGTCTATGCGTATATAAAAAACAATCCGATCAAAGCGGGGCTGAACAATCATAAAGAGAGGTTTTACAGTGTGTATGAGAAGTAATAAAATTAGGAGCAGGGACTTTAGTCCCGTCAAAAGAGATACTTTTCATGTTGAGAACGGGACTAAAGTCCCTACTCCGAAGAAAACAAAGGAACACCGCCATGAGTCGTGACACCCTCCTCTCCACCATCCGCCGCCGTACTACAGCTGGAGCCACAGCTCCTCTGCCCGACCTGAGCGACCTCACCCCATCCTTCACCCCAACCCAAAC
>WFMQ01000093.1 GCA_015488995.1 Nitratifractor sp.
ATGCACAGTCGATGCAGGCGATCCAGCAGTGTATGCCGCAGTAATGTTCCGGAGCAGGGGCTTTAGCCCCGTAGAGCAAGGTGGCAAGCCCTGCCTCACAATATAGGCAAACATTGGACGGGACTGAAGTCCCTGCTCCTATGGTCAAAGGAAAACGATGAAAAAACGTTTGCTCTCTCTCCTGCCTCTCCTCTGGACAGGAGCCGTCTACGCTGCCACGCCCGCACTCTTCGGTACGGTCACCCACGTCGCAGCCGACGATACCCTCAGCGTCCGTGCCCAGCCCGACTACCGCAGTCGCAAGCTCGGTGCCTTCCCCAACGGTGCTCACGTCTACATCGATCGATGCCGCCGTGTCCGCCGCTCCCGATGGTGTCATATCCACCCCGATACCCTCATGGACTACGGCGGAGTGGCGGGGTGGGTCAATGCGAAGTTCCTCCGTGAGAGTAACCACGGCTATGTCCAGATCGCAGGACGCACAAACGGCTGCTACGTCTCACTCAAATGCAAAGATGCACAATGCCTCGTCGTCACCCGACTGCTTGGCGACCCAACCGTGACCGGCCTGCACACCGAATGGATCGCCCGATCCCAACTCACCGCTGCGAACAACTTCAGCGCCCAGCGTGAAGGGGAAGAGGGGTACTGCGTCACCCTGAATTACGTCGATGACTACCGCAAAAAAAAGCAAAAAACGCATCATGACCCTGCCTACGAAGTCGCAACCAAAATGACCCATGCTCTCTCAAACAAAACTCTCACCACGCTCCTCTCTCTGATCCATCCACTCCAAGGTATCCGCCTCTCAGAGATGGTGCGTTTCGGAAGCAAGGATGACAAGATTTTCACTCGAAAACTCTTTGAAACCTACTGGAAAAACCATCAACAGCTTGACTGGGGACATACGTACGGCCGGGGCGATCTCATCCGCAAAGACCTCTGGCATTACGTAGACTCCCTTTCCATCAATTCCGGATCGATCAACAAGATTGAGAAACTCGACAAACGACTGCGCGGTTTCCCCGCACAAGGGTTGGGGACACTCCGAGGCTACTCCTTCCGCCACACCAACCCCCGTTCCGGCACTCGGGATTATGACTGGCGGGGGATCGTCATCATTCTCGCCCCGCATCAGGGGCATTGGTACGTCGTAGGGATGCTACGGGATCGGTGGACGATCTAACGCCCAAACGTCATCCCACGTTTGGCAAAGGCATCGAGGGTGTGGAGGACATATCCAGCGAAGGATGATTGAGAGAATGACATCTTGACAAACGGTTGAATCGAAGATTCGTGACCGTAAAACGAGACATTCTCCTCCGAAGTTTGGGTTAATTCCAGAGCAAGCTTGACCCGTTTTCCTGATTGTTTTTCTGCATATTCGAGGGTAGACTTGGCATACGACTTGAACCGCTCGAGGTCAGTTGTGTAGTCCATCACCACCACTTCATCGGCACGATCGACTACTTCATAATTGATCGGACGGCCATGAGGATACGCCGCTTCGATCGATGAGAGCCAAAATGGGATCGCTACCGAGAGGGATAGATTGTTCTCATGGAGGCGATCCCCTATCCAGGTGAGTTCGTCAAGGTATTGACTCCACATGGTACGATTGTCGGTGCTGTTTTGCTCTGCAATCCCTGCCCAAGGCTCAATATCGATCGCCATACCGATGATGGGATGCTCATGATCAGCATTGTACGTCACGATCCGACCGATTTGTTTCTTCAGGTAGTCGTGTCCCGGCGTAGCCGACATGAACATCCATACGGTGGCACCTGCATCTTGTACGTGTTTCACATTGGATTCAAAGGCATCATCGGATCCATTCTCCACCGGGCTGAGATAGAGCGTGGGTGGACACTTACCCGGCATTTTTGCGACAGCCGTGTCGTATGAGCCGATACCGTCCCACGCGTAAAACGAGAGCTGTTCTATCGGATTGGCGGGATCACATTTTTTCACGGCATCCCCTTCACATCCCAGTGTTACAAATACCATCGCTGCTATTATCCCTGCACGAATCCACTGAAATTTTCTCATATTCTACTCCTAAAGATGGTATTGTATCCCATTTTCCTTGGAAAAATTTGCCAATCTTCAGTTCACTATGGCATAATGCCACCTTATCTTATCACGAGGACACTCTTATGGCATTGACCACCTTAACCGCTGCAAACTTCAACGAAACCGTCGAAAACAACCCGATCGTCATCATCGATTTCTGGGCACCGTGGTGTGCTCCCTGCAAATCATTCGCCCCAATCTACGAAAAAACTGCCGGTGACTACCCCGACATCGTCTTCGGAAAAGTCAACACCGAGGATGAGCAAGAGCTCGGTGGACACTTCCAGATCCGCTCCATCCCCACCACCATGATCCTCAAAGAAGGGATCATCGTCTTCTCTCAGCCTGGCCTCATGCCCGAAGAAGCCCTCAAAGACATCGTCGATCAAGTGATTGCACTCGATATGGACATGGTCCGCGAAGAGATCGCCAAAGAGCAGGCCGCCAAAGGCGACGCGTAACCTTTCATACGACTAAAGTCGCATCCCCAACCAATGGACGCGTTGCTCTGCAGCGCATCCAAACCTCTTCTCATCGTTAATCCCCCACTCCTGATTCCCCTTTACCGTCTCGGCTCAATCGGCACCAACGTCTCTGTCCGTCCGCGAAATTCTCCATATATATCTCCTGAAGCATACTCCTGAGGATGGTCTGTTTTGATCAATTGTATGGCATTTGGCGGGATCTCTGTGGTGGGGACATACCCACTGTGGGAACGGAGTGTGAAGGGGTATTTGCTCGTATTGAGCACCCAAAAGTCGGTATGATCGGGGTGATCCTCCTCCTCATGACCCACGCCGTGACGGTGTGAGGAGGCAAATCCCTCGAGGAAAAAGACATCGTGATAAAAACTGTCCTCGACATGCTCAGGCAACAAATCTCCCCGCGCATTTCGGGAGATGAAGCCGACAATCTCAAGATTGTCATCGGTACGACGGTTGATGCGGGTGTAGAGCTCCCGTTTGTCGGTGACCTTTTCCATCCCTTCAAACGTATGGTAGGCATCGATGTGCCCATCGAGGATCGTTGTTTCAAATCGATCGAATTGGTCGTACTCGTAGGAGATCTTTTTGTCCTTGATGTAGCGTTGGAGGGCAGTGCTGACCCGTCGGCTGCCATCACTGACGCGATCATTGAGGATCGGATCGAGATACCGCCGGTTGAGGTCGGCAAAGAAAAACAACACGCGGTTGAGCCCCCGCCCAATGGCGTTGAGGAGGCGGATGAGAGGATTATCCGATCCCAACTTTTTCTCAAGCCATGTAAAAAAGTAACTCAAAGCAAATACTTCAAGTATCGGCGTGATCCAAGAGTTGAGCACAAAACCGATGATTTGAGACAGCACAAGCAGGAGGGTTTTGGAGAGGCTGATGACGAGGACTTTGATCTCGGTAAAGAGGAGGAGATTGTCCAGCATCCCCCCCTGATAGAGCAGGGCGATGGCTCCGCCCCCGACAAGAAGCGGCAAAAGGATGTTGCGCAGCTTGGCGCGGAGATTGAGGTGGAGATAAAAGGCCGCCACCTCCCGGAACCCCTCCGCAATATGATCCGTGACGTTGCGCTTGAGCCAGCGGGCGAAGACATTGTCGAGGAACCACCGCTTGACGAGCAAGAGCAACCCCTGGACGAAGGTAAGCCCCTTGACAAATACGATCACTTTGAGCTTGGATGCTGCCCAAAATGAGAGGAGAGCCCCCTTGAACATCAGCGCGACGACCACCATGTAGCCGCTCAACCCCTCCCACGTCAGAGGGTAGACATAGCGCAGTACCCCCACAATCCCTATCGGGACAAAAACAGCAAGCGCGGCTATGGTGCGTCGTCGCATGGGGATCCTTTGGGGCACGCTTTGCACATGCATTGCGTGTTGCGTGTAGTGAGACAATCATTGGATGAAAATGGTGCTGGGACTTCAGCCCTATTTTTAGTCTTCATCCGTCGCATCGGTGGTGTAGACACCGGTCATCTTTTTCCAGATGATCGAGGCATTCATCCCGATGAAGATGATCAGCCCTATCCCGAGCGTCGTCACCCATCCCAAGGTGCTCCACTTGGACGTATCCAGCCACCCCAGCTGTGCCAATCCATAGACAAACGCCACGATAATCGCCATGGCAATGATCGCCCCATAGATCTTGATACTCTGAAGGACCGCCTTGAGCGCCATGAGCCAAAAGGCGATCATCATGAGGATGAAAAAGGGGTGGAAACCCGAGAGAGGATCTCCATGGGTGACGTATCCGATGAAGTGATGGTGGGTTGGATTCCACGTACCGAGAGAGAGGAGCATCGAGAGGATGAACGTCACCCACCAGTGAAGATGGGTTTCGACTTTCCCGCTTCGGGTTCGGTTGGTCTGGGTAAAAAAGGACATACATGACCTCCTAACAAGTTATGATAACGCTATTATAGTCAAAGCTGTCTCCATTTGCAACCTGATTGTGCTATAATAGTTGCAAACATTATCAAAAGGGTAGCACATGCAAAAAAGTGGCTTGGAATCGCACGGTTCATGTTTGGGGATTTTTCTGGGGATTTTTGTCGTTCCGTTCCTTCTGGTAACGGTATTGGCAGCAGGATATATCGGCTGGGTTCCCTTCAAAGTCGAGATACACACCCTGATCACCATTACGTTGATCTTCACCATTTTTCTCTTTTTTATCCGACACAATGCTTCCTACGCTGCGTGCAAGATCAAAAACAATTTTTCCATGATGGAGCATCATCTGCAAGAGGAGCTCAAAGCCAACGCCCTCACCATCATGGGCAAGACCAAATCGACCCTCGAAGTCCGCGACTTCGCCGAAGAGTATTTCAAAGATGTGCGGGACGACAACTACGCCAAAGTCGCATCGAGTATCTTCCCCATGCTGGGGATTTTGGGTACGTTTATCGCGATTGCCATGAGCATGCCCGATTTTACCGTCAGCAGTGGCGACAAGCTTGACCACGAGATCTCGATACTCCTCGCAGGGATCGGTACGGCGTTTTATGCTTCGATATATGGTATTTTTCTCTCCCTGCTGTGGATCTTTTTTGAGCGGCGTGGCTTGGCAAAGATCGAGGGGAGTATCCAGCACCTTGAACACATCTATGGAGACAAGATTTGGAAAAAAAGTGAACTGGTCAAGCACGAGCATGCCCAAACCGAACTCAAAGATCAAAAAATCATCCGTACCCTCAAAGAGACATTCAGTCTCGATTTCATTCGGGATCTCAACGATCAGTATCTCACCAATTACAAGACCATCATTGAAGATACGACCAACAGTTTCGAGATGCTCTCGCGGCACATGCACGATGCATCACAAGAGCTGCGCAATACCCTGCTGGCGCTGAACAATCGTGAAGAGAGTGTCAATGCCGTCGCAATCATCAAGGAGAACATCGAAGCGTTCAATGCCAATGCCCGTGCCCTCCAACATACCCTGAACCACTTTGATACGAGTGTAGAGAAGACCTTTGAATCGCTCGACGTTGAATTGGCAAAATCGGTACACAAACTCGGGGAAATGACGGAAATGATCGCGCGACAGAGCCTCCAACTCCGCCACACCCCCCAGGAAGCATCCTAATGTTCCGGCGCAACACAGAACGGGGAGGTGAGAGTAACTTTTGGATCTCGTATGCGGATCTCATGGCGGGACTGCTCTTTGTCTTCATCCTCCTCATCGGTGCCATCGTCTCCAAATCGATCCTGATACGAACAGACCTTCACAAAAAAGAGGATCGCCTCGCCCTGACAGAGCAGCACCTCGATGCCAAGCGGAAAAAACTCGATCTCACCCAAGCCAAATTGGCGAAGATGACCCAAGCGCTTCACAATCGTGAAAATCTCCTCCACCAAACCAACCGAAATCTCTTCCAAAACAAAATGGTCGTCAAAAAACAGGAGCGGCTGATTGACGATATCAACACAACACTCGCCAAAAAGAAAACGACGATCACTACCCAAAAAGAGACCATCAAAGATCAGAAAGAGAAGATCCGTCTCCAAGAACGTGAAGTCGCCAAACTCCACTCACTCCTCAACAATCTCAAAACACAACTCTCCGAAGAGAAAAACCGTTCCCAACGTATCACATCGGACATGAACAAAACCATCGTCCTCTCCCACAACGCCCTCCAACTCAAAGAGAAAGAGCTCGAACGCCTCAACCAACTCCTCCTATCGCGCAATGCCAAGGTCGATACCCTCAACAAAAAAATTGTCCTCCTCCAAAACCTCACCAATGAGAGCAACACCACCCTCCAAGACAAAGCAAACAAGCTGCAAGAGTATGTCGGCAAAGTGATCGTCCTCTCCAATCAGCTCACCCGCAAAGAGGATGAACTCAAACTCAAGGATCAAAAGCTCGCCAACCTCCTCACCGCACTCGATGACAAAAAAACCCGCTACGATGACCTGCTGGCTCGCCTCCAGAAACAACGCGCCCAAATCCGATCCCTCACCGGCATCCAGCTCAAAGTCATCGCCGCCCTCAAAGAGACCCTGGGGAACAAGATCAATATCGACCGCCACAACGGTGCATTGCGTCTCTCCTCAAGTGTGCTCTTCGACAAGGGAAAAAGTGACCTCAAAGAGGCAGCCAAAGCACAGCTGGCCACGGCGTTCAACGACTACATCGGTGCGCTGGTGACCAACCGCGCCATCCGTCCCCACCTCGACCGGATCGTCATCGAGGGGCACACCGACAGTGACGGTACCTACCTGTACAACCTCGCCCTCTCCCAGCGCCGAGCACTCGCGGTGATGCACTACCTCCTCACCCTCCCCATCGCTCGCAAATACCACCTCAAAAAATACCTCGTTGCCAGCGGCCGCGCCTACCTCGACCCCATCCGCCACAATGGGAAAGAGGACAAAGAGGCCTCCCGCCGTATCGAGATCAAATTTCAGCTCAAAAACCGCGATGCCATGCACGAGATCGAAAGGATCCTCGATGAGAAATAGACCGTACAAAGTGCGCCATCTCAAGGAGGCACGCTGGGATCTGGAGCAGCGTGCGCACACCCTAAATACCCTCTGGAACCCTCCCAAAAAATCGCACCGAGAAAAGAAAGGATTTTTCGCACGGATGGCAAAATGGTTTTCATGATGCGTTGCCTTCAAAGGTGTGTTGCATGAGTTTTCAGACGCTTTATGTTCTGGTAATTATTACCCTCTTCACCCCCGCATTTGCAGAGGGAAAACTGGCGCTCATCGCGCATCGTGGCGGGATGCCGCATTTACCCGAAAATTCACGTATTGCTTTTGAAGAAGCTCTGCGTTTTACACCCAACATTGAGACCGATATCCACTTCACTCGAGACGACATCCCTGTCATACTGCACGACCGCACACTGGATCGTACGACGGATTGTCACGGTCTCCTCAGTGAGCGAACTTGGGAAGAGGTACGCACCTGCCGCCTCCAGACCCCCTCCGGTCGGCTCTCTCACTCTCGACTCCCTTCCTTGCGATCTGTACTGAATGATCGCGCACTCCGATCGGCCAAAATGATCTTTGAGGTCAAAGATTATAACCCTAAAGGGATCGATCGCCTGATGCGTAGGATCCGAAACAGAAAAGAGATTCGTCTCTCTTCCTTTGACCTCAGGACGTTAACCTATCTTCACACACACTACCATTTTCGCCACCTCATTCTCATCGCTTGGCACCTACCCCGTACCATCCCCCGGTGGATTGGGAGTGTGTTTCTCTGTGCCAGCTATGCCAATCTGAGCGCATTGCAACACGCACCAAGACGAGGACACCTGTATCTCTGGACAGTCAATCGGCTCAGAGAATTGCCCCATCTTCGTCCCCTCCCGATCGATGGCATCATCACGGATCGTGTTCGGTTTTTTCGGGAGAAGCTCTGACACGAATACTTTGGTACTTCGTGTATAATCCCTTCTTTTCTATGCCATAAGTTTTATTTAATATTTTCTTATTATAATTG
>WFMQ01000094.1 GCA_015488995.1 Nitratifractor sp.
GTCGACAGTGACATCCGCCGGGAGATCAGCAAAGCCCTCCTGATCACCATCGTCGTAGTAGGGTTCTTCCTCCTGTTCCTCGCCGCCAAATTTCTCATCCAGCGTTACATGTCCAAGAAGGAGAGCTTCTACCTCATCAACAAAGCCCTCAACTTCATCTTCCTCAACGTCGTGGTGCTCATCCTGCTGTTTGCCTACATCGAAAATGTCAGCTACCTTGTGACCATCCTCGGATTTGCCTCGGCCGGTATCGCCATTGCGATGAAGGATTGGTTTATGTCGATCCTCGGGTGGTTTGTGATCGTCATCGGGGGGAGTGTCCATGTGGGGGATCGGGTCAAATTCGTCCGGGGCAACGTCGAGTACGTCGGTGACATCGTCGATATCTCCCCTTTGCGGATGACGATGCAGGAGGACATCACCCTCACGACCTACATGCACAACCGCCGCTCGGGACGGATTATCTTTATCCCCAACAACTTCATCTTTACCGATATGCTGGCCAACTACTCCCATGCCGGGCTCAAGACCGTCTGGGATGGGATCGACATTATGATTACCTACGATTCCAATGCCTCCCGAGCCTCCTCCATCGCCAAAGAGGTCGTCAAAAAATACTCCAAAGGGTACACCGACATCACCCGGAAACAGCTCAACAAACTCCGCAAGAGTTATCACCTCAAAAACACCAATGTCGAGCCGAGAGTTTATACATTTATCGAGCCGTACGGCGTGAAGATCAGTGCGTGGTACATGACCAACGCCTTTGCGACGCTGACCCTGCGCAGTACCATTTCGATGGAGATTTTGGAGCGATACGCTGCGGCGTGTGACATCGAGATCGCGTACCCCACTCAGGCACTCTATGTCAACAAACACATCCCGGCACCCATTGAGGCTTCGGTCGCAAATCCAGTGGATGCCGATCCGAGGGATTACATCTGATGTCCCGCCAACGTATCCACTTCAAGACCTTCGGCTGCCGTACCAATCAGTTTGACACCCAGGTGATGCGCACACAGCTACGCCATTTTGCCCTGAGTGAGAGGGAGGAAGATGCCGACACCATCGTCGTCAACTCGTGTACCGTGACCAATGGTGCCGACGCATCGGTACGCAACTATATCCGATCTGCCCGACGCAAAAACCCCGAGGCCCGTATCATCCTCGCCGGGTGCGGCTCCCACTCCAAGGGGGAACAACTCTTTGACGACAAAGAAGTCTTTGGGGTCATGGGGCACTCGGAAAAGGAGCGGATCGATGCACTCCTCATGCGCGAAGAGCCTTTCTATGAGATCGGGGATTTGGAGCACGTCGATCAAACCATTGTGACCGAATTTGTCGGAAAATCCCGGGCGTTTATCAAAGTACAGGAGGGGTGTGACTTTGCCTGCTCGTACTGCATTATCCCTGCGGTGCGTGGGGGGGCACGCTCGTATCCGCTCTCCCAGATCGAAGAGCAGGTGCGGGTGTTGGCGGCCCATGGCTTCGGGGAGTTTATCCTCACCGGTACCAACGTCGGCAGCTACGGCAAAGAGATCGGCAGCTCGATGGCGGAGCTACTCCAGCGTCTCTCGCAGCTGCGCGGTGTGCGACGTATCCGGATCGGGAGCCTTGAGCCGATCCAGATCGATGCAGCCTTTCTTGCGCTTCTCGATGAGCCGTGGATGGCACGCCATCTGCACATCGCTCTCCAGCACACCAGCGATGCGATGCTCTCCCGGATGAACCGGCGCAACGCCTATGCCTCGGATCTGAGACTCTTTGAGCACCTATCAGAGCGGGGGTATGCGCTGGGGACGGATTTTATCGTCGGACACCCAGGGGAGGGTGAGCCGGAGTGGCGTGAGGCGATGGAGCGGATCGCGCGACTGCCCCTGACCCATCTGCATGCGTTTACGTACTCTCAGCGGGATGGGACGGCCTCGTCCACCATGCGTGACATCGTACGGGGGGACATCGCCAAAGCCCGCCACCGCGAACTGAGTGAAGCCATCGCCGAGAAAAATTATGCGTTTCGCACCGCCCATGCGCAGGAGCTGGATGTGTTGGTCGAAGGGGGAAAAGCGGGGATTTACAACGGACTCGATCAGTATTTTAATCGCATTCAGATCCATTCAGATGAGGATCTCGTGGGCAATTGGGTGAGGATCGAAGAAGCCGAAGTGACCCAAAAGGGGAATCGAGTGGTATACGCATAGGTATGACCTCTTGAGGTACCCCAAAATTTATAAGGAGTAATGATGACAACCATAGTGATCACCGGATGCAGTACAGGAATTGGACTGGCGACCGCCCAGTATCTTAAGGATCGGTTTATCCGTGTTTACCCGACCGCCCGTCGGATTGAAGATGTGGAGAGGTTGCAGGAGATGGGCTTTGCCGATGCGATGCAGCTCGATGTGCGTGATCCAGCGCAGATCGCAGCTGTGATTGAGCGCGTCTTGGACAAAGAAGGGAAGATTGACGCGTGGTTCAACAACGCCGGATACGGCCAGATGGGGGCGGTAGAAGATGTCCCGACGGAGGTATTGCGGGAGCAGCTGGAGACCAACGTACTTGGATTGCACGAATGTACCCGCCAGATCGTTCCGGTCATGCGCCGACAGGGTCACGGCAAAATCATCCAGCACTCCTCGGTGCTTGGGATTGTCGCCCTGCCGTATCGCGGGATATACAACGCAAGCAAATACGCCATCGAAGGGCTGACCGATACGCTTCGGCTGGAGCTCAAAGGCACCGGCATCTACCCTGTCCTCCTCAATACCGGCCCGGTCACCAGCCATTTTCGCCAGACGGCGATTGCATCACTGGATCGGATCGACACCGAACATTCAGAGTTTGCTCCCCTCTATGAAGCCTCCCGCAATGGGACGGCGAAGCGGGTTCCGTTCAACAAAGCACCCGAAGCAGTGGCTGAAGTGGTCTACCGCATCCTTGCCGATGAGCATCCCCGCCCCCGCTACTACATCACCAAAGCGACGTATTTGCTGGGGTATGCCAAGCGGGTACTGAGCACAGCATGGCTGGATAAATTACTGTTGAAGGTGTAGAGTGTGCACTTGCACACCGTATATTGGTGAATGGATGCAGTTGCGTAGGGTGTGCAATAGCATACCAATGCGTGAGAAGGTATGGGGTCGGGACTTCAGTCCCGCAAACGCGCAGCGTAATTCACACGTAGCCCTGAACACACACACCACTTAAAAGGAAAAACATGGACACCATAAAAATCGGCGTCGTCACCACGAGTGACCGGGCGCACGCAGGCATCTACGAGGACATCTCCGGCAAGGCGATCATGGAGACGATGGGAGCGTATCTCCAAAATGATTGTGAATATGAATACCGCTGCATCCCCGATGAACAACCCCTCATCGAGACGACCCTGGTGAAGCTGGCACGGGATCTCAAATGTGACCTCATCGTTACCACCGGTGGCACCGGCCCGGCTCCGCGTGATGTGACGACCGAAGCGACCCTCAACGTCTGCCAAAAGATCCTCCCCGGCTTTGGTGAGCAGATGCGGGCCGCCAGTCTCCAGCACGTCCCCACCGCGATCCTCTCCCGCCAGACGGCTGGGATCTGCAACGGCGCACTCATCATCAACCTCCCCGGCAAGCCCAAGGCGATCCGTGAGTGCCTCGATGCGGTCTTCCCCGCCGTGCCGTACTGCATCGATCTGATCGGTGGATCGTACATGGAGACCGACGAGACAGTCATCAAAGCCTTCCGCCCCAAAGGTAAATAATGGAGATTACGTTTATCGAGAAGAAATTTGACGAGATTTATGCCGAGCTGACCCGCGAAGTGATGGCCGTCCTGCACGATGAGTCACTCGACAAGAAGCAGACCAATCTCCGGATGAAACCACTCACCAACACCAAGCAAATCCTCGAAAATGCCATTGAGAGTATCAAGCTGGTGCAAAAAGTGGGAGATGAGGCGATCGAGAAGGGGTGAGACCTGACATTTAGTAAAATAGAAGATAAACATTGGTACTATGATTAAAACACGCTGAGTGTATCGTATCAAACAGAGAAAAGGGGATGAGATGAAACGTATGGGTTGGATAGTATGGATAGTGATCGGCATAGTGTTGAGTGCCAATGGATCGGAGAATGCCCTGACAAAAGCTTCACGTGTGTCATCACCTGCTTTGCGTACACATCATGTGACGCTCGATGTGGATGCGCTGACCCGTACCGATAATTGGACCGCTCGGCGTCCCTTGAGTCTCGCGTTTACGCCAGAGATCATGTTGGTACTTGAGCCCGTGATGTTTGAAAAGCGAGAGAATGGGAGCACCCTCTGGGTCGGCGAGAGTCATGCACCCCAAGCGCGTATCATCCTCACCATCATGAAGGGGAAGGCAATCGGAACCCTGCATCTCGGGAGGGCTACCTATTCGCTCAAGAGCCAAAAGGATGGATATCTCCTGATCCCTGTAGATACCTCACACAGGCTTCCGATCGGAGCCGAAGGGAATGATACCGTATCGTCCCCCTCAGTATCGATGCCTCTCCCCCCCAAAAAAAAAATCAAAACACCTCTTCACAGCACCCCCTCAGACCATAGAGTAACTGCGGATTATTCGCGACGATTGGGCGGTACCGACGTGACGCAAATCGACCTCCTCCTCTACTACACCAAGGCTCTCAAGAGTGAATACGGTGCCAATACAGAGGCGATGATCCAGCATGCGTTTGACCAAGCGGTCGTCGGATACACGCAGAGCAACACCCAGGTCAAACTCCATCTTCTCAAGATAAAGCAAGTGCCGGATGGGTCGGATCTGAGCACGGCTACGACAGGCGACCTGAGCGATCTGCTGAAGAAGCTTTCGCACGATGGGCAGATCCGATATGAGCGTCGTATCTATCGAGCCGATGCGGTGCAAGTCATCGACAGCTTGACGAGCAGTTCTGTTGGATGTGGATTGGCACAAACCCCTTTGAGCACCACAGATACTCTCGTCAGTGCATATGGCGCGATCTTGCTGCATCCTTCTACGAGTAGCGGAGGGGCGTATTGTTCCGATATCACCATGGCACATGAGTTGGGGCACAATTTTGGGTGTTTTCATGATGCCGGTCATGCGAGCGGTACGCCGATGTACGCTTATGCATACGGATACGACATCGCGGATGAATTTGCGACGATCATGAGTTATAACCGTCCGCAAATTAACTACTTTTCCAACCCCGATTTGACATACACCAACCCCGACACAGGCCACACCAATGCTATCGGTGATGCATCCTCAGCCGACAATGCCCGCGTGATCCGAACCAACCGTACTGCCATGGCAGACAACGATGCCGAGATCCAGGAAGACCTCGAAAGCGGCGATACACAGACAGGTTATTACAACATCCATGCGACACTCAACCGTGCAGGAGATCGGGATGGTTATGTGATGTGCCTCGGCGGTTCGACGACGTTTGCGATCGATAACGGTGCGGCGTATACCAATAACCCTTATTATGTCAACTTGTACAATGAGGATACCCATGCATTGGTATCCTCATTCAATGGTCACAGCGTCACGGGCACGGTGGACAAAGGGAATTATCGCCTCAGCGTCTCGTTTATTTCAGACAGTACTGGGGGGCATTATGATCTCGGATCGCTTGACTATACGATCGCCGTCACGACGGGCGATACCACAGGCTGTACCCCCCACAACAACGATATAAACGCCACACTCGATACCAATGGTACAGGTGGAGGCACAGGTACAGATACAGGCGGGGGTACGAATACGAGTGGCGGTTTGCCCGGCGGAGGCTGTACCTACAATCCTCACGGGAACAGCATGGATCTCATGATGCTTTTGATGCTGCTGAGTACGGTGCTCTACCCCTTGATCGCTCGACATCGCGCATAACGGATCTCCCCAAACCTCAAGATTGATTCCCTGAGAATCATTGGGCACGTTTCATAGCTGGCATGGTGGCATAGCAGCGGGGATTGGGGATGGGAGTCCGACAGGCTCCTATGTCAATTATCGGTCTCCTCGTATTTGTTATGTCGTAAGTGTATCTTCACTGGATTTGTATTTCTTTCTAAAATATATATACATACTCCATGCTGAGATAAACCAGACTAACGGAATAGCTGGTGCCCATCCTCCTAAAACGATTGGTCCATGGATCACAAGTATGTCTTTTTGTTCAATATAGATTATTGCAAAAACAATCTCTTTTAGAATGTATGGAATTATCAAGATACTAAAAAACCATATTGTTTTTGTTTTCCCTGAAACCTTTTTTGATACAAGTACTAATATTGCAGGGAGTATTGCAATGAGAAACTTAAGCAACAATCCTATTAAAAGTCCACTTCGCATTTTAATCCTTTATTGTGTGAACATTTTACCCCAATCAGCCTTCAAGCAGCAAATAGCAAGACATTTTAAATGTGCTGCTGTTTTCAAACGTATGACTGTTATACACATTTTCAATGACTGAAAGAATTTTCCTTTGTACAAAAGTGTCAATCAGATGCAGAGGCGGAATGCTTAGACAATCAGGAAGGGGTCATTCAGTCCATCTTGCCTGCCCACCACAGTCCCAGTCCCATCGCCCCGAGGGTGATGAGAAAATAGAGTGTCATCCTCCATCCCAATCTCCGTCCCCCCAGTACATAAACGATCCCCAGTTTCACCACAGAATTGGTGGCCGAAGCGATAGCAATGCCATACATCGCAGCGGTCTCGGTGAGTTTCCCCTCCTGTGACATCTGGCTGAGTGAGAGGGTGATGG
>WFMQ01000095.1 GCA_015488995.1 Nitratifractor sp.
GACCATAGACATGCTGTTCGTCGAGCAGAGCCTTGCTCGGGCGGGTGAGCATGATTTCGTTGAAACTGTTGAGCCGAATGTACGAGATGGTATCGATCAACTCCATGTTGTGGTACGGAAGACGCGCCAAAGAAGGGATCTTTTTGAAGAGTGAGGCTACCTGCTGAATGTACTGGGTTTGGTCGAGCAAATATTTACGCAACTGCTTGTTTTCACGTGTTAGTTTCTGGATGTTTTCTTTTTGGAAGAGATAACTTTTCCCGCGATCGCTCACCGATTCTGTGAGCGTTTTGTAGGCATTTTTGATGGGGCTAATCACCCCGAGAAGTGTGTCATGCACCCGATGATCGTTCCGTGTCATGAGCATAAACAAAATCAAAAAAAGGAGCAGAAAAAACAGAACGCGAGATTTCATCTACACCGACAACCGTCTACTCATCATCAAAGGCACTCTGCTGGAGCAAATCCAACTCTTCAAGTGCCTTGCCAGTCCCTTTGGCAACAGCCAAAAGGGGATCTTCGGCCACATACACAGGCAACTTGACAAAATCAGAGAGAAACTTGTCCAATCCTCGGATCAATGCGCCCCCTCCGGTCAACACGATGCCGTTTTGGACAATGTCGCCGGCCAAATCGGGTGGCATCTCTTCCAAGACACTCTTGAGGGCTTCTGAAATCTGGTGGAGCGGCTCCTCCATCGCCTCACGAATGTGCTCACTCGTGATATCGACGGATGTCAGGATCCCTTCCACCTGATCCCGTCCCCGTACCTGAGTACGCAACTCTTCTTCAAGTCGGATGGCTGTCCCTATTTTGATTTTGAGCTCTTCTGCGATACGATCTCCAATGAGGAGGTTGAATTTCTTTTTGACATAGTCGGTGATGGCAGCATCCAGCTTGTCACCCGCGACGCGGATCGACTTGCTCAGCACCAGTCCCCCGAGAGAGATGACACCGATCTCAGTCGTCCCTCCGCCGATATCGACGACGAGATTGCCATTGGGCTCGCGGATCGGGAGACCGGCACCGATGGCGGCAGCCATGGGCTCCTCGATGAGGTAGACGGAGCGAGCCCCGGCATTGATCGCCGATTCCCGGACGGCTTTGCGCTCCACCTGCGTCAACCCATACGGAACACAGATGACGATGCGGGGTGCCGAAAACATCCTCCGGCCGTGCACTTTGTTGATAAAATGTTCGATCATCAATTCGGTCACTTGAAAATCGGCGATCACCCCATCTTTCATGGGGCGAATCGCTTTGATGTTGCCAGGGGTCTTCCCCACCATCTCCTTGGCCTCATGCCCGACAGCCAACACTCTCTCCTGCCCATGCTTATCGACTTGGATGGCGACGACGGAGGGTTCATTGATGCTGACCCCCTGACCTTTGACCAAGACAAGGATGTTGGCGGTACCGAGGTCAATCGCCAAATCCTTGGAAAATGTTCCGAAAAATCTTTTAAACAATCCCATACTATCTCCCCTTCTTTATTAGGCACTCTTCTTATTTTTCAAGTAGAGTGGCTCCGCATCATCGAGAATGACTTCCGGTGTGATGATCACCTCATACCCCGCCAAGTCTGGCAACTGATACATGATGTCCAATAGCATCTCTTCGAGGATCGACCGCAACCCACGGGCACCGGTCTTCCGTTTGATCGCTTTGTGGGCAATCGCTTCGAGAGCCTCCGGCTCAAAAGTCAAGGTCACGCCGTCAAGCTCAAACAGCTTTTGATACTGTTTGACCAACGCATTTTTGGGCTCAGTCAGGATCCGCACCATGTCTTCGACGGTGATCTTCTCCAGCGTAGCCGTGATGTGCAAACGTCCGATCAATTCTGGGATCAACCCATAGGCGACCAAATCATCTGGCTCCACTTCATGGAGGAGTTCGTCTTCTTCACTTTTGCTCCGTTTGGTTTGCCCAAACCCGAGTGTATTGCCCCCCATGCGACGCTTGATGATATCATTCAGACCGTCAAACGCTCCGCCACAGACAAACAAAATATCACTGGTGTCAATCTGTGTGAAGTCTTGATTGGGGTGTTTGCGTCCCCCTTTGGGCGAAATGTTGACCAAGGAGCCTTCGATGATCTTGAGGAGTGCCTGCTGCACCCCTTCACCGGAGACATCACGTGTGATGGAGCGATTTTCGCCCATCCGAGCGATTTTGTCCACCTCATCGATGAAGACAATCCCCCGCTGCGCCCGCTCAATGTCGCCGTCGGCCGATTGGAGGAGTTTGGTGAGGATGTTTTCGACATCTTCCCCTACGTAGCCCGCTTCGGTGAGGTTGGTCGCATCGGTGATGGCGATGGGGACATCGAGGAAGCGTGCGATGGTTTGTGCCAGCAGGGTTTTGCCACTCCCAGTAGGACCAATCAATAAGATATTGGACTTGGCAATATCGGTATCGTCGTCGGTGGTTTTTTTGAGGATACGTTTGTAATGGTTGTACACAGCCACGGAGAGGGTTTTTTTGGCCTGTTGTTGCCCGATCACGTACGCGTCAAGGTGCTGTTTGATCTCTTTGGGCGTCAACATGTTGATGTCAAAATCGATGTGTGATTTGATCTCATCTTCCCCAAAAAGGATTTTGTGGGCGGAGACCACACAGTTGGAGCAAATG
>WFMQ01000096.1 GCA_015488995.1 Nitratifractor sp.
ACGCTGGGGAGGTACGCCGCTTCGGTGGGGCGGGTGGTGTATGTACTGTTGAAGAGGACGACGCGATCGGCTTGGAGGTGACGGCACGCGTCATCCACCGACGCGAGCGTCTCGAGCATCGTCAAAAAGAGGGAGGTTTGGTAGCTCAGTTCCATCTTGTATCCTGGGTGGCGCAGGGCGATGTGGAGCACCCGATCCCGCAGATACACAAACCCGATCGCCTCCTGAAAGCGCGGTGGCAGGGCGGAGAGGAAGCGGCGATAGCATCGATGGCGATTGAGCGTGCGAAACTGCGGGGCTCCGACGAGGGCATTGAGGATCGATTCGGGTGTTTTCATACCAAGATTATACCATTTTTAGGGTAAGATTATCGGTAATATTTTTAGAGCCTTCCCAAAGGAGTGACGACGTGAAACAATACGATGTTTTGATCATAGGTGCCGGGATCGCCGGACTCTATACGGCGATGAATCTCCCCGAAGAGATGCGTGTGCTGGTGGTGTGCAAGGATATCCCCTGGGAATGCAATACCTTTTACGCTCAGGGGGGGATGGTCACCGCGCTTGATGAGGCCGATGTCCCCCTGCACATCGAAGACACCCTGCGAGCGGGAGCCTACCATAATATTCACGAAGCGGTCGAGATCCTCTCCCGTGAATCGTTGGAGGCGACGGAGGACATCATCAAGAGAGGGATGCAGTTTGACCACGCCGAAGATGGCCACCTGCTCTATACCAAAGAGGCGGCTCACTCTGCCAGCCGTATCCTCCACGCCGGTGGGGATGCGACGGGGCGGTATATGCACTATTTTATGATGACCAAAAACAAGCACATGCTCCAGCGCAACACCCTCGTGTACGATCTGCTGATCGAGAGCGGGCACTGCTACGGTGTGCGGGCTATGGTCAACTACCAGCCCAAAACGATCCTTGCCAAGCACGTCGTCATCGCCAGCGGGGGGATCGGATCGCTGTATGAGTACAACACCAACTCCCGTACCATCAGTGCCGATATCCACGGCATCTGCGTGGAGAAGGGGATCGAATTGGCCGACATGGAGATGATGCAGTTTCACCCGACGGTCTTTGTCCAGACCCCCTATGCACGCAAATTGCTTTTGACCGAAGCGTTGCGCGGGGAGGGGGCACACCTCGTCGATGAGGAGGGCAAACGCTTTGTGTTTGACTACGACGAACGGGGGGAGTTGGCGAGCCGCGATATCGTCTCCCGCAGCATCTTTGACTACAAGCGCAAGACGGGTAAGGAAGTCTATCTCGACGTCTCGATGTTTGAAGCGAAGTGGTTTCACCAACGGTTCCCCAACATCACCCACACCTTTGAGGCACTGGGGTATCACTTCCCCAAAGACCGTGTACCGGTTTCTCCAGCCTTCCACTACGCCAATGGGGGGATCGCCTGCGATACCGATACCCGAATCCCAGGGATCCAAGGGCTCTACGTCGTAGGCGAAGCGGCACGAACCGGGGTGCACGGTGCCAATCGACTGGCATCCAACTCCCTCCTCGAGGGGCTGGTATACGCCCGCCGTGCCGCGCATGCCATCGTGGGCAGTACTTTTGAGCATCCCACGTTACCCGACTTTGACAAAGATTACGATACCATGCTTCACGAAAAAGATGACAAGAGATACAAGCAACAATTGCGCCACATTATGTGGAAAGATGCGGGCATCATCCGCACCCGTGAAGGGCTCCACGAAGCGCGTAATTTCATCTTCGATACCAAAAACCGCACCATTGGCCGTCTGCTCGAACTGCGCCTCAACACCGCCGCTGCGATCGTCGAAGCGGCTCTCGCGCGCAAAGAATCACTCGGCGCACATTACTTAGAAGGATAGACCATGCACGACCAGCTCCATTTGACCACTACCTGGGTGGGGATCGCTTCTCTGATTATCTTCATTGTCGGATACTATTTTATCGCCACAGAAGACAAATACGAAATCAACAAAGCCAAGCCGGCACTCTTCATCGGGACGGGGATCTTTATGTTGATCGGGGTCTATTTTGCGATGAACGGTCTGGATGGACACCCGCTCGAAGCAGCCCTCAATGAAGAGATCATTGAGATTGCTCAGATCTTCTTTTTCCTCCTTGTGGCGATGACCTACATCGAAGCGATGATCGATCGTGGCGTTTTCTCGGCGCTGCGTTACAACCTCGTCTCGCGCGGCTACACGTACAAAAAGCTCTTTTGGATCACGGGGTTGCTGGCTTTCTTCATCTCCCCCGTCGCCGACAACCTCACCACGGCACTGATCCTCTCAACGGTCTTGTTGACGATCGACAAGGGGAACAAGCACTTTTTGGTACCTGGCGCGATCAACATCGTCGTCGCCGCCAACGCTGGGGGTGCGTGGAGCCCCTTTGGGGACATCACGACCTTGATGGTGTGGGTGGACGGCAAAGGGGCTTTCACCGAGTTCCTCTTCCTCTTCCCGTCTGCGATCCTCGGGTGGGGGGTCACGGCATGGCTGCTGAGTCGTGTGGTACCGGACGGGATGCCCCCGTTTCAGGCCGATGAGCGCAAAGTGGAGATTGCCGAGGGGGGCACGGTCATCATCGGGCTCTTTGCTTTGACGATTGCTCTGGCGGTTCTCTCTCACCAATTTCTCCACCTCCCGGCGATGTGGGGGATGATGTTTGGTCTGGCGATCCTCAAGCTCTACGTCTACCGGATCAACAAAAGTCCCTCGCCCACCCGGGTCAATGTGTTCCAATGGGTCTCCAAAATCGAAAACGATACGCTGTTGTTTTTCTTTGGTATCCTCGCCGCAGTGGGGGGGCTCCACTTCCTCGGCTTCTTGGAGTATTTCACTGCCCTGTATGACACAGTCGGCCCCACCACCGCCAACGTCGGTGTCGGCTCCCTCTCCGCTGTCGTCGACAATGTCCCGGTGATGTCCGCCGTCCTCAAAGCCGATCCCAACATGGGGGTCGGTCTCGATGAGCGTGCCCAGTGGATGCTGGTCACCATGACCGCCGGGATCGGCGGCTCCCTCATCTCCTTCGGTTCCGCTGCCGGGGTGGGGGTCATGGGCAAGATGAAAGGGATCTACACCTTCGGGGCGCACATCAAATACGCCTGGACCGTGCTGGTCGGCTACATCGTATCAATCGTAGTGTGGTACGTGCAGTTTGAAGTGTTGCATTTGGGGTGATCGGTATCCCATCAACCCCTAAGAGTTTTTTAGTATAATAGTTTCCATTGGCTCCGTGCCAAAATCCACACATTGGTGATCCCCATCATGCCCAAGCCGTACGACATCCTCATTATCGGAGCTGGGATCGCGGGAAGTACGGTGGCGTTTATGCTTCGGCGTGCGGGTGTGCGGGTGGTATTGGTCGATCGCAGCAGTGTCCCGGCGAGTGGCGGGAGCGGGGCGGCGGGTGCGTTTGTCTCCCCCAAGATCGGCAAGGGAGGATCGCTCCAACACGTGACCAACGATGCCTTCGCCTACGCCCATCCCTTTTATCGTGAGCATACCCCCGAGCACTTTACCGCCAGTGGTGTGGTGCGCATCCCCAAAAATTCCGACGATGCCGAGCGTTTTGCCCTCTATGAGCCCCACAACCATCCTCAGTATGAGCGGTGGAGTCGTGCGGATCTTGCTGCACGGGGGATCGAGGATGCATGGGGGGGATTTTATTTCCCCGAAGCGGGGGATTGTGATGCCCCCGCCGTGTGCCAGACCCTCGCATCGGGGGTGGACTTCATCCAGCTGGATGTCCATACGCTCACCTATGCAGGGGAGCGATGGCGGGTCGCAGGAGCCGACCGTACCCTGGAGGCGTCACGCGTGGTGCTGGC
>WFMQ01000097.1 GCA_015488995.1 Nitratifractor sp.
AATTCTGCCAGCGATTCGTTGACTTTGGCACGCATCTCGGGGTCGTGATCGAGACGCTCTTTGGTGGTGACGAGGTTGAGCTGGCACGTGTTGCAGATGGTGACGACATCGAGTCCTCGCTGTTCGGCGTAGCAAATATTGCGGGCGTTGAGGGTCAGGGAGAGCACCTCATCAAAATCCTGCAAATGGCTGGCACCGCAACAGCTTGCTTCGACGAGATCGACGAGTTCGATGTTGAGTTTCTTGGCGACGGCCAACGTCGAGGAGAGGAGCTCCGGGGTTGATTCTTTGGCCGTACATCCGGTGTAGAGGGCGTATTTGAGTTTAGACATCGGCTTCTCCTTAATCCAATTGATTTGTTTGAACTTTTTCGATGATTTTCTGGATCTCATCGAGTTTTTCGCTGCGGGGCATTTTCTTCTTCATCACGTCAAACGGATGGACTTTGCCCGCTTTGACCATCTTGAGGGCTTCACTGAGGTGCTTGACGACCCCGAGACCTTCGGAGTAGAGGACGATGTCCTGCTCATCGAGGTAGCCAAATTTTTTGATCGAGCGGGTAAACCCTTCGGCGTGTTTGGTGGCGACATTGCGCTGGGCGACCCCTTGCTCAAACTGCATGTTGTGGAGTTTGGTGATCTTCTCGAAGGGGTTGACCTCTTTGGGGCAGGCTTCGACGCATTCGTTGCATTTGACACAGTCCCAGACACCCTGACCCAGCTCAGCGGTCATCTCGAGGCGCTCTTTGGCCGCATCATCGCGGGGATCAATCGCAAAACGGTACGCTGCGGCAAACGCCGCCGGCCCGAAGAATTTGTCGTTGACTTCCAAAGCGGGGCAGGCGTAGTGACAGCCGCCACACTGGATGCAGTAGTCGGCATCGAGGAATTGTTCCACTTTGGTCTTGGGCATCAAGGTCTCGGACGCAGGGTGCGGGTCAATCTCAGCTTCGACGTAGGGTTTGATGGCGGCGTGCTTCTCCCAGAAGTCCCCTTTGTCGATGATCATGTCTTTGACGGCACGCTTTTGACTCTGAGGCTCGAAGACCAGCTCGTCGCCGAAGAGATCAACCATCTCCCGGGCATTTTGTTTGCAGGAGAGGACGGGCTTGCCGTTGACTTTGATCCCGCAGGCTCCGCAGATACCGTGACGGCAGCTTCGGCGGTAGCTAAACGATCCGTCGTGCTCCCACTTGATGCGGTTGAGCAGGTCGAGGATCAGTTCGTCTTTGCCCACCGCCATTTCGTAGGTTTTGTAGGCGGGCAGGTAGTCGGTCTCTGCGTTGAAGCGAAAGGCCTTGATGGTAATGTTTTTGGTTTGGGTACTCATACTCATATCGACTCCTTAGTACTTGCGCTCTTGGGGCTCAAATTTGCCCATCACGACATCCCCATAGTTTAAGGACACCGTATAATCGTCGTTCATCGTCGCATACGTGTGTTTGAGGAAGTGCTCGTCGTCCCGTGTGGGGAAATCTTCACGGAAGTGGGCGCCACGGCTCTCTTCGCGCGCCAAGGCTCCCTCGACAATGAAGAGGCTGAAGTCGATCATGTGCCCGAGCTCCACCGCCTCCTGGAGGTCGGTGTTGAAGGTGCTGGATTTGTCATCGATGCGGATGTTTTGGTAGCGGTCGTGGAGGGTTTTGAGCTTCGTTTTCTGACGCTGGAGGGATTCGGCGGTGCGGAAGACCCCAGCATCCATGGTCATGCTCTCTTGCAACTCCGCGCGCAAGATCGGCACACGCTCGTCGCCGTTGTTTTCACGGATCCAGTTGAACTCATCGATCATGGCTTGGGCATCTTCGGCGGTGGCTGTGACGCGCTCTATGCCATCAAGATCTTCGATCATGGCCTTGCCCGCTTCGCGTCCGAAGAAGATCGCTTCGAGGAGGCTGTTGGCTCCGAGGCGGTTGGCACCGTGGACGCTGACGCAGCTGCACTCACCGGCGGCGTAGAACCCTTCGACAAACTCGGTCGGAGATTGGCGCACCTGACACCGTGTGTTGACGGGGATACCGCCCATGGAATAGTGCGCTGTGGCGGCGATCATGATGGGCTCGGTGAGCATGTCCTGACCGAGGAAGGTGATGGCCAGTTCGCGCAGCTCAGGGAGCTTGGTCATGATGGTCTCTTTGGGGAGGTGGGTCAGATCGATGTAGACGGCATCCTTTTGGGGGCCGACCCCACGCCCTTCGCGGATCTCTTCCATGATGGCACGGCTGACGACGTCCCGACTGGCGAGCTCCATGGCATTGGGGGCGTATTTTTCCATAAAACGCTCCCCTTTGCTGTTGAAGAGCCGTCCCCCTTCACCCCGGGCGGCTTCGGAGATGAGGATCCCCGATCCGCCGAGTCCACTCGGGTGGAATTGGACAAACTCCATGTCCTCAAGTGGCAGCCCTTTGCGGGCGACGATCGAGAGGGCATCCCCCGTGTTGGCGTGGGCGTTGGAGTTGATCTTGTAGGCACGGCCGTATCCACCGGTGGCAAACATGGTGACCTTGGCATTGAAAATCGCCGGGCTGGAGTCACGCAGGTTGTAGGCAGCGACCCCTTTGACTTTGCCATCCTCATAGAGGAGATCGGCGGCGTAGTATTCGTCGAACACTTCGATGCCAGCGCGGTGTGCTTGCTCATACAGGGTCTGCAACAGGGTCAATCCGGTGCGGTCGGCGGCGTAGCAGGCGCGGGGTTTGGATTGGCCACCAAAAGGGCGCATGGCGATCTTCCCTTCGTCATCACGAGAGAAAATCGCCCCCATGCGCTCAGCCCAGCGGACGGTCTCGGGAGCTTTGGAGCACATCAATTCGATGGCATCCTGGTCGCCGAGGTAGTCGCTCCCCTTGACGGTATCAAACTCATGCAGTTCGGTGCTGTCCTCGGCACTCAGTGCGGCATTGATCCCGCCTTGTGCAGCACCGGAGTGGCTCCTCAGGGGGTGGAGTTTGGTGATGACGGCGGTTTTTTTGCCCGCAGCAGTGAGCTCACGCGCCGCAGCCAGACCTGCCAGCCCAGCTCCGACGACGACGGCATCGTATTCGTAGATTTTTACATCGGTAATCTTCATGCTTGCTGTCCCTTCTCATGTAGTATAGCAAGGATTATAGCAATGGGTCAATATAATCTACATTAATAATTGATTCGATGCAAATGAAGCAGGGTGGGGTGTTACGCTTTTACTCTTTTGGGTATAATACTCATTAAAAAGAGTACACAATGATAGACAAAGAATTGTTTCTGATCGAGCAACTTCACTCCAACCATATCGGTGACGATGGTGCGGTGATCGGAGATACAGTATACAGTATGGATGCTTTTTGCGAAGAGACCCACTTCCGTCGGGCATGGATGACGCCGGCACAGATCGGGCGCAAAGCGATGCTGGTCAATCTCTCCGATGCCGTGGCGATGAATGCGATCCCTCGGTATGCGCTGGTGAGTGTGGCGTTGCCCCAGGATTTTTCGCGTGAGGCGATTGTGGCGTTGACCCGTTCGCTCGAAGAGACCGCACGAGAGTGGGGGTGTGAGATCATCGGTGGGGACACGGTCGGCGGGGAGAAGCTGCATCTGAGCATTACGCTCATCTCGCACACCGAGGCACCCCTGATGCGCACCGGTATCCAGCCCAGCGACCTCATCGCGTACACCGGGACATTGGGGGAGAGCAAGCGGCAATTGGCGCAGCTCGAGGCGGGGCAGTGCCTCCCAGACGATGCCCGCTTTTTCCGTCCCACGCTCCGGGCAGAGTTTGTCCGCGAGGCGCGTCCGCTGCTGCGAGCGGGGATGGACATCTCTGACGGCCTCTACTGTGACACCAACAAACTGCTCGATTTGAATCAGACCGGTATGGTGATTTTGGAGAGTGTTGACGCAGAGATTGGCACCAGCGGTGAAGAGTATGAAATGGTGATTGTATTCGATCGTAAACAGGTTGAAGCTCTCAAAAAATTGGCACGTTCGATGGAACTCCCCTTGAACATCTTTGCATCTGTCACCCAAAATACCGATCGTTTTCCTTGTGTGAGTCACCACTTCGGTTAATGAGACGGTTAATCGAATTGGGATATACTCCTATCTATTCAAGGCTTTGGGTTTTGCCTGTCATCACGATACAAAGGTTTTTAATGCGCCCTACCAAGGTATTGCTTGCGTCACTTTTTGTGACACAGGGATGGTTATTTGCGGTGGATTTCACCCATTTTAGTGATATCTGTGATTCAACGCCGACGCAGTCGTGCCCCAACAAACCCGAAGAGGTCAAGGCGCTCCAGCACCTGCTCAACTCGGATAAAGATCTGTATCTCTATATCAAAGAGAATGGACGGTGGGACAAGGGGGTCAAAGAGGCGGTGATTCTCTTCCAAGAGCACTATGGTATCCGTCCGGCCAGTGGGTATGTCGGGAGCCGGAGCCGTATGGTGCTGCAAAAGATCGCCAGTGGTCACAAGCCACGCCCCCGTACCGCCCCCCCCAGTCACGCTGAAAAAAAGCCAAAGTCAAAGCTCCCGAGTGCTCCTCCCGTGCGCGAATTCGTCCTCTACAAAGATATGTGTGACAACACAATTAAAGGGAACCATTGTCCCGACCGTGTGATCGAAGTCTCCAATCTCCAGATTTTGCTCAATGCCGACCCCAACCTCAACGTCAACATTTCGGCCGATGGAAAATGGGGGAAGGGAACCCAGAGAGCGGTGGTGGCGTTCCAAAAATTTTACAACATCTCTCCGGCCAATGGGTACATAGGTGCCCAGACCAAAAAGGTCCTCGATCGGGTCGCCGGTGCGA
>WFMQ01000098.1 GCA_015488995.1 Nitratifractor sp.
GCCAACCCCTACACGCTTCACGACAAAGTGATGATCCTCGATGGGAAGACGGTCATTACAGGATCGTACAACTTCACCAACAGTGCCAACGATCGCAACGCCGAAAATGCCCTTGTGATCCACAAAGAAGCGATCGCGGATGTGTACGAAAACGCCTTTGATGCGGTGGAAGCCTTGGCGAGGAGCCGTGCCCCATGAAAACCATCGCGCTCATCGGCGGGGATCCCAGCCCCAGAGACTCCGTACCCCTCATGGCATCGCCTACGGCCACCAACCCACCCCGAGTAATGCGCTATTGCTCCAATATTCCCAAATCCGTAAATAGAAAATCTGCAGTAGCTGTAATGCTCGTGTTCATGGGCTTTGTGCACACTCTAAGTCGCACCCGTAGGTTCGGCGATGATTGTGCGCGAAGTCCATGGATACGATGATTGCGGCTCATGTTTTTTTCTATGTACAGATTTGGGATATTTACCCCCGATTTACCCTTCTGCGGTACATTGGTATCCAAAAAAATAGAAAGGTATCGATATGGAACGACTCAAGACCTATTTTCTCCTCACCGCACTGACCCTCCTCTTCATCTTCGTCGGGGGAGCCCTCGCGGGTCAGACGGGGATGGTCATCGCGTTTGTGGCGGCGGCGGGGATGAATTTTTATGCCTATTACTACAGCGACCAACAGGTGCTCAAGCACTACCATGCCCACCCCGTCGATCGCCGCACGGCACCGGGGCTCTATCGGATCGTCGAGGGGCTGACCCGACGAGCGGGCTTGCCGATGCCGGCCCTGTATATCCTCCCCGATGAGCAGCCCAATGCCTTCGCCACCGGACGGGACTACCACCACGCCGCCGTCGCCGTCACCGAAGGACTCCTCAACCTCCTGAGCGAAGAGGAGGTCGAAGCGGTCGTCGCCCATGAGCTGAGCCACATCAAACACTACGACATGCTCATCGGCACGGTGGCTGCCACCATCGCCGGAGCGATCAGCATGCTGGCCAATTTTGGGATGTTTTTCGGCGGAAACAACGACGACGACCGACCCAATTTTATCGTGACGCTCGCCCTGATGTTTCTCGCACCTATGGCGGCGGGGATCATCCAGATGACGGTCAGCCGCCGGAGGGAATTTATGGCCGATGAGGGCTCAGCCCGCATGACCGGCCACCCCGAATGGCTCCAATCTGCCCTGAGCAAGCTCGACCACTACGCCCAGGGCACCCTCATCCCCGAAGCCGAACCCCAAACAGCACATATGTTCATCATCAACCCCTTCACCGGTACAGACATCTCCCTGCGCCAACTCTTCAGCACCCACCCTACCACCGAGCAACGGATCGAACATCTCGAAAGGCTCAAACAGGAACGATGAGGGAAACCTTTCAAGAAACTCTGTAACAAATAGGTTATAATTGTTTACAATTATTTCTTGATTATTAAGCAGTGCAGGGAGAAGGATGACCGAAAGAGAAGATTTGGTGTGGACACTGGTGCATGCAGTCGTGCTCGCACTCCTTTATGTATTGACAGGGCACCTAAGTTTTGCACTCTTCCAGCAAGATTCGGTTGTGACCGTCACCATCTTTATCCCGGAGGGGATAGCACTTGCAGCGGTTCTCATCTACGGCTATCGCGTCGTACCG
Organism: Nitratifractor sp.; assembly: GCA_015488995.1. Lineage (GTDB taxonomy): Bacteria > Campylobacterota > Campylobacteria > Campylobacterales > Sulfurovaceae > S017-3. Next base: position 1,646 of record WFMQ01000098.1, read on the forward strand.
GGTATCTTTGTGGGGCAGCTCCTGCTTGCCCTCTCTTCGGGGCTTGCTTGGGAGCCTGCGGTGGGTATCTCTCTATCAAACGCAGCGGAGGCGATCATAGCCTACAAGCTGTTTCACTACTTCAAGCTCGACAAAAGCCTTGCGCACATCCGAGATTTGATTGGACTGTTTCTGCTGATCCTCCTTGCCCTTCAGCCGTTGAGCGCACTGATGGGGAATGGGATACTGTTCTTTGCAGGTGTGACCCCCCAAGCTGCTTCCTTTGAGAATATCTTTTTCTGGTGGTTTGGCAATGCGATGGGACAGCTGCTGATCGCACCCATGCTGTTGATTTTTTACGCACGCCAGTTGCAAATCAACTACAGGGTATTGGCACTCACCGTGCTTGTCTTCGCTCTGCTCAATTATGCTGTGCAAGTACTCTGGGGAGTGAGCAATGTCTCACTGCTTCTGGTGGCCACCCTCCCTTTTGCGATCTACCTATCGACGGTCGATCTCCCTGCCGCGACGCTGGGGACACTGACACTGGTATTGACATCCCTCTACTACTATCATGTAGGTATCGGCACCTTTGTATCCAGCGCAGATAGCAGCAGCTCCCTCATCGACCTGAACGTCTTCATCCTCAACCACATCATCCTCGTGCTGATCATCGGGGTACTCTTTCGTGAAAAAAATGCCGCCATCGCCTCGCTGCGCTCGATGGCACATTATGATAGGCTTACGGGGCTTCCCAATCGCCATCTGCTCAACGAGACACTCAATCATAGCCTCTATCTTTGTGAGCAATACGGGCGAGAGAGTATGATTTGCTTCATGGATCTTGATGGCTTCAAGCGTGTCAATGACACCTACGGACATGCCACAGGCGACCGACTGCTCAAAGAGGTAGCCCGACGCATCAAAAATACCCTCCGCCCTACCGATGCGATGTTGCGGCTGGGTGGGGATGAGTTTCTCCTCGTGCTCAATGACAGCGGATACGAGGGGGCACAGGCGCGGCTCACGCGGGTACAACATGCTGTCCGTACGATTGAATATATCGGGAATCACCGCGTAGCTGTCTCTGCAAGCATCGGTGTGGCCAACTGCCCGAGAGATGGCTTGAAGCCGGATGATCTGATCGATGCATCCGACCAGGCGATGTACCAAGCCAAAAAAGCGGGCAAAGACACGATTGTGTATGCTACAAACTCGCTATCTGATCCGTAACCAACATCAACACCGATATTTTTCCCCATCCACGTGATCGAAGCAGTCATGATGGGGCATGTCGTGCGCGTACAGCCACGGTTTGGCTACGGCAAAGAGGAGAAGGTGCGCGCGATGGGGATGCGCGCACAGGCAGGAATAGACGACGACACAGAAGTGAAGAACAAACAGTTCCAACATCCGTAAAATGGTTGTTTTGAGTTTAAAGGTGACAAAATCGGGAAAGAGAAAGGAGCACGCGGCACCTCTACCAATGTTTGAGAGGTGCCCTCATACCAGTAGAGGGATAGACCCAGGGTGATGCTCCCGAGTCTGTTGGGACTTAGTTGCTGGTACGTCGTGATGTGTGAGATTCTGTTTGATTGTGATCGCTTCCTGATGCGCCCTCTGATGTATGGTTTTGATCCGCACCACAAGTGTTTGTCAGCTTGCACACACGTTTGTGGGAAAAACCATCGACACGGCCAGCTGCATTTTTTGCGGCATCATGGGCATCTCGTGCAATGGTGTGAACAGAACCGTTGGCATCATTGATCGCATCAATTACGTCATCAATGGCATGGACCAATCCAGTGCCATTGGTCTCTTTTTCGGCCTCTTCTGCAGTGGCACGTAACAACGCATCCATATCATGCTTCTTTCCTGCAAGGTGTGTACGCGCAGCGAGGTGATAAAACTCAAATGTACCATTGGCATCCAAGAGCTCTGCACCCCGTGCCAGTTTGAGGGCCATTTTCAATCCGGTTGTGTGATTGCGATCCGCTTCGGCAACAACATCAGCATGGACATCGCACCCAAATAGTGTCGTGAGATTCGCTTCGATGGCGTGACGCGCTCGGGGGGTAGTGGCGTTGGCTTCTTTGATTTGGGCATAGGCAAATGTGGTCAATGGTGAGACATTGATGGAGGCATTACCATCATAATGGTAAGCGGTTACGGTGCCCGTGAAATTGGTGTCGGTTGCGATGTCACGACCACCGGTGACGACGATGGTGTGGCTTTCACCAAAGTGGCGATCCGAAACGACCAAAGCATAGTGACCCTTCGCGTCAGTCGTGACGTTTGCCTCATCCGAGAGGCAGTGCTGTTCATCATCCCCGAGGCAGACGGTGGCACCGGCGAGATAGGGATCGATCGCTTTGCCCGTGATCGTTTTGGTTTGCAGCTGAGTCGAATTGCATCCGTTCAAAGCAAAAAGGGCGACAAGCCCCAGTGATGTGGCTGTAATCTTGTTCATGGTTTTCCTCCAGAAATAGTTGAGATGCTGGAAGTATAGAACAAAAAGATTATTTTAGTGTTACCTTCAGCAACATTTTTCAGCCGACCAAGGCCTTCTCGATCTCGTCAAAGGCTGCATACTCCCCCTCGCCAATCCCGTCTTCAAAAACACAGCGGTTGAGGAAGCGGAGGAACTGTATCATCGCCATGGGGCGATCGGCGAGGTCTTCGCGGACGGCATCGAGATGCTCTCGGAGCTCCATGTGTTCGGCATCGGTGGGGGTCTGTGCCCAGAGATCGGCGACGGCCTGTGGGTCGAGATGGAAGTGTTCGGCGAAATAGTCGTCAAACATTTCTCGCTCGGTGTCGCTGATCACTTTGTCGGCGAGGATGATGGCTTTGGTGAGGACGGCATAGGAGAGATAGGGGGTGCTCATGGGAATTCCTTCAGATAATCGATGTATCTATTATAGCATAAAGCCGTAAAATCATGCATTCTGACATGCGACTGAAGTCGCATCTCCAAACTGGGTATTACCTCTCCAAGAGAGAGAACACTCAGGGTGTTTTGCTTAGGGACACCGTGATCGTCCCAGTGGCCGTAGTCTCAAACCAGGCGGTGTTGTCCTTGTCGGCTACCGTGAGCGTGGCAGTCGTCACGCCGTTGATCCTCAGCCGATAGGCACCCGGGGTGAGATCCCCCACGAGGTGCCGCATGGGGTTGGTGGCATGGTGGAGGGTGTAGCTCATATCGCTGCGCAATCCTTCGGCGTGGTTGAAGCACACGACCCGGTCGCCGATCCGCACGCCGCTGTTGTTCGCATCGCTCAAGCTCTCCAGTGTATCCAATGTACCAAGACCGGCATCCCCCATCTGCATCACCGCGAGGATATTGAGGGTGTCGGTGGTGAAGGAGGCCTGAGTCTGCCAGTGGCGTTCGGAAGGATCGACAACCCAGTCGGGGATGCCGCTCCAGAGACGATGTTCATCTGCTTTGGTGAGGGTCACACCGGCAGGTTCGATGAGGCGGGTGAGGAGGCGGCTGTGGTTGTTGTCACTGAGTTGGGAGATGGTGGTGCCGCTGAGGGTCGGTTCGTGGAGGGCACGCAGACGCCAGGTGATGTCGATGGCACCGTGCGCCCGGACACGATCGAGGACGACGACGTAGGGATCCATCCAGACAAAATGGCGGCGATAGGTATCGATGGTATCCACCGGATTGGAGACGGTGGGGGCATCGTCCCACTGTCCATCAGCTTGGAGCATCCCATACGCCATCAGGGGCGACTCGGAGGTACGGTGCCGGGAGATCGTAGCGGCTTCCTGACTGTCAAAGATCGCCGTACCGCTGCACGGGGTACCGTTGAGAGTGCAGCCGTTTTCGAGAGAGAGGGTATTGAAAAAGTCGCCGTGAGAGAGGGCTTCGTAGTTGCGGGCACCCTGGGTCAGGTAACCGCCATCTCGCCAGAGGCTAAATCCCCCCATATCCATCGCCCGCTGATCCAGTGGCAAAGAGCCGTCCCCCCGAAACACCGCCCAGCTGGCGTTGGTCTCCCACGAAGAGCGGGCGAGGAGAAAGTCGGGAGATTGGGCGACCATGGTTTTGGGCAGGTGGGCGGTGTAGGGGTTGGTGGCGGCAGCACCCGGTGTGTCGTAAAAAAGCTCAAGAAAGGGATCGTTGCAGTCCCCCACATCCACTTGAGCATTGAAACCACGTGCGAGGTTGGCCGAAGCGTTGTCGTCGGCCTGAGCGGCGAAATACTCCCCGATGATTAGGGCGCGTCTCAGCCAGGGCTGGGTGTAGGCGGTACTGCGGAAGGTATTGGAATCCTGCCAAGAACCGTAATCAAAAATCGCCGTTCGGGTCGGGTCGGTCAGAGCGATGATGGCACGCAACGTGTTGCCCCAAAAGGGCTTGACATCGGGTTCTTGGGTGTTGACATCGTACCCGCACGCACTCCGCATACTCATCTCAAAGCCCGAAATCCCGATGATGTCGGTCGAGGGGAAATAGGCCATCCCTGTGAAATAAACCCCGCCGAGACCGGCACGCACCATCCCGCGATTGGGGGTGCAGGGGCTATCCGAGGCACAGTACCCTTGACTCCACCCCTCCCAGGCGCGGTTGAGCATGGTGGTGGCGTTGGTATCTGATCCGTCATAGGTGGCGATCCCCATGACGAGATGGTGCAGAGCCGTCAGGAGATTGAAGTCGCTGTCGGTGCCCGAGGCGGTCTGGTCTTCGGCGTAAAATGCGTCACTGATCTTTTTCATCATCGTGCGATAGGCTTGTTTTTTGGCATCGGTCATGCCGCTGTAGTCGTAGAGCCAGTCGTAGGTGAGCCCCATGAAGTAGTAACTCTGGTGATCGGGATCCCCATAGCGGCTGAGATTGTCGTCGATCTTGTCCATCAGATCGAGGGCTTTGTCGGCGTAGGTGGTATTGTTTTCGATCCGGTACATCAGTGCCAGTGGAGCGGTGTAATTTTGAGGGGAAGTATCCATATCCCAGGGGTCGTTGGAGGCATCGCCGTCCACCATGGAATCGCAGAGCGATTTGAATGCCTGCCACCGGTCGGTATTTTGGGCTTTGTGTTGGGTCAGAGAGGCGAGACGCTCTGCGGTGAGCCAGAGCCGTGGGTGTGCTCCCGTTGGATAGTATGCCGAAGGGAATGTGCGCTCTTTGAGCGCACGGTTGAGGACAAAAATTGTGCGGCTTGCATTGGCATCGTTCCCAGCGGCATCGTGGACACGGTAGAGGCGGGTGTAGCTCCCGACGTTGGCGGTATCGACCGTGCCGGTGATGGTGAGTTTGGTGGTGAGATTGCCATCGACATCGTCGGTCGCTTCGGCACCGGGTTCTGTGTAGGTGTCCCCCATATGGAGGGTCATTGGGTCGTCCCCTTTGAGGGTGATGATCGGCGGGGTGGTGTCGGTCGAGTTGGTGTCGGTGTTGTCATGGCCATTGCCGCCGCCGCATCCCGCAAGGGCAAGAGCAAGGGCAAGTATACAAGCAGACCAAAACGGTTTCAAATTCTGCGCAAACATACGATCTCTCCTTTGGGTTTCCTTTGGTTTATTATACCCTTTTTGGGCGAGATCACCGCACCCACACCCGCACCAAACCAAAAAAAATATACAATACCTCCATGAAAACAGATGAGACACAATCGCCGACCATTCTATTGCTCGAAGACGATCGGCTTTTTGCTGAGACGTTGGCCGATTTTTTGGAAGAAGAGGGATACCGTGTTGTGGCCGTGCTCGATCCGCTGAGTGCGATGGATCGCGCGTTCTCGGGGCGGTATGACTTGTATCTCTTTGATGTCAATCTGCCCTTTGAGAGTGGGTTTGAGCTGCTGGCCAAGCTGCGGGAAGGGGAGGATCGCACTCCGACGATCTTCCTCACGTCGCGCGAGGACAAAACGTCGCTCATCGAGGGGTTTGAATCCGGAGCCGATGACTACCTGCGCAAGCCGGTTGACCTCGATGAGCTGCGGGTACGGATCGAAGCGGTACTGCGCCGTCGGGAGGGGCAGCGACGGGTGCGGATCGGGGCATACGAAGCCGATCTCGTCGCCAAGCAGCTCTACCGGGACGGTGCGCGGGTGGAGCTGAGTGCCCGTCTGTTCGATCTGCTCCACCTGCTGGCCGGCTCCCATGGCCAGACGGTGCCCACCGATCGGATCCTCACCGAGCTCTGGCCCCGAGATCAGGAGGCGAGCTACGGGGCCCTGCGGGTCTACATCACCCGCCTCAAAAAATTGTTTGGTGATCGGATCGAAAATGTTCGGGGGGTCGGATACCGATTTGTCACGCACACAGGAGAGCCCCATGCGTAAATTGCCCCTATGGTCATCGTTGTCGCTCTATATCATCTCCACAGCGGGGATGCTCTTTTTGCTGTTTCTCTTTTTCCGAATGCAGGGATTGACGTGGGGAAATTTCTGGATCGCACTGGCGATGTTTGTCCCTGTGATGGGAGCGGTGGGGTACCTGCTGCTGGGCGATGCGGCCGAGGGGCAGCAGCGTCAGGATGCTCGACTCGAGCACCTCACCCGTGAAATCCTCCATGAGATCAACCTCCCCATCGCCACCGTCAAAAGCAACCTCCAGATGCTCGCCGTCCGCACCGACAACCGACAAAACCTCAAACGCATCGCCCGTGCCGAAGAAGCCCTCACCCGCCTCACCCGCCTCTACGACGGGCTCTCCTACAGCATCCGACGGGAGATTCAGGCGATTGAGCCTGAGACGTTTGACCTCTCGCAGGTGGTCGAGGAGCGGGTAGCGGTGCATGCAGAGATGCGGCGCAACCGCTTCGATGTCTCTGTGGCACCGCTGATGATCCATACCGATCGGATGGGGCTGGAGCAGGTGCTGGACAATCTCATCCAAAACAGCATGAAATACTCCGAAGCGACCGAACCCATCACCGTGACCCTCGAAGGGACGCAGCTGAAAATCCGCGATGAGGGGATCGGGATGGATGCAGCACAGATCGCTCACATCTATGAGCGGTACTACCAAGGCGACAGCCACGCCCCCGGAGAGGGGATCGGGCTGGCACTGGTCAAACGCTACTGCGACGAAGCCCGGATCGCCATCCGGATCGATTCAGTCGTCGGCGGGGGGACGACGGTGATGCTTGATCTCGAGAAGGTTCTCTTATCGTGAAAATACTCGTATTGGAAGATGACCGGTTACTCGGAGAGAGCCTTGAAGAGTATCTCGAACTCGATGGCCTCGAGGTCGATTGGGTACAGGATGGAGCGGGTGTGATCGATCGGACGTTTGCGAACCGATATGATCTCTACGTATTTGATATCAATGTTCCCGAGATCAATGGACTCGAGTTGCTCCGTCAATTACGTGAAGCGGACGATGACACACCCGCGATTTATATTTCTGCCCTCCGTGACATTGAATCGATTGCCAAAGGATTTGAAGCCGGGGCGGTTGATTACCTCAAAAAACCGTTTGATCCCGAAGAGTTGGTTCTACGGATCCGGCACCGGTTTCTCACCCCTCTCAACCGCACGATTGTGTATGGAACCCTTCGGTTCGATCCCGCGCGAGGTCTGGTGGAGACCGGAGATGAGACGATCCATCTCGGGGAGATACAGCAGCGAATCTTTGCCCGCTTGCTGGAGTCTCCGGGTGAAATCGTGACGACGGATGCGTTGTGTGAATATTTGCGAGAGCCAAGCTACAATGCCCTGCGGGTGATGCTCAGTAAAATGAAAAAACGCCTCGGCATCGAGATCCGCAATATTCGAGGGGAAGGGTACCTGCTTGAGAAGATATGAGGTCGAATCGCTTCTCAAGAGTTTCGTACTCTTCTTCGTCCTGATCGTTGCAATCTACGGGCTGTTTCTCTATCAATCGTATGCCGACAAACACCATGCACTTGATGCCCATATTTTACAGCAGATGCGGATCTTCTCTTTTGATCCAACGACGCAGGCGTTTGAGCTCTCTTTTGTACCGAGAGAGCAGGCAGGCGTGTTGCTAGAGCTGCAACACGATCCCGACCGTGTCTATGGGACGTTTGTCGTCCCTACGGAAGATCATTTCCGAATGCAAGTGATCTTGCCGATCGCACGATACCGGGCACAGCTGACGCAGATCCGAGACGAGGTGCTACGGGGAGCGATACTGTATCTGCTCCTGATAGCGGCGATCTCGCTGATGCTGGCCTACTATTCGCTCCAGCCCATCCGTCGAGCCATGCACCTGAACAAAGAGTTCATCCGGGACATCCTGCACGATGTCAATACCCCCATCGCCTCGATTGCCGTCAATCTCAAACTCCTCGAGAGACGTTTGGGCTCTGCCCGTCCCATCGAGCGTATCCACAACAATATCGAGACACTCAGCATGCTGGGGGAAAATCTCCACACATATCTTGGCATGCAAAAAGGGGAGCTTACCGAGTTTGAGCTATACAGCTTGGTGGCGGAGCGCTTGGAGTATTTTCGCGTGCTCTACCCCGCATTGACCTTTGATCTTGCAATCATGCCGGATGTCTGGCTGCGTACTCACCGTAATGTCTTGATACGGATAGTGGACAATCTCATCGACAATGCCGCCAAATACAATCTCCCGCAGGGGAGAGTTACCGTCCGCTGGGACGGGACACGGTTGACCATCGCCGACACCGGTCGGGGGATTCGCAATCCAGGGCGAGCGTTTGAGCGACATTACAAAGAGGGGGAGCGCGGCATGGGTCTGGGACTCCACATCGTCCAACGCCTGTGCCGTGAGCTGAAGATTGGGCTGACCCTTGAGAGCAAAGTAGGTGTCGGGACGCAGGTACATTTGGAGTGTTCGGAGATTTGGGTAAGTGAAAAGTAATGTTTCCAATGTATACTCTCCCCTAAAACATACAAAGGTATCGGAATGAAACGTATTTTTCTGACAGTGATGGTACTGGTCAGTCTGGCCAGAGCATCGCACTTGAGTGATCTGATGGCACGGTATACACGAGCCCCAGAGTCTCAACGCTACCGCATCATGAATCAGATCAAGCTGGAGATTGCCCGCTTGAACCAATCTCGCCAACATGCAGCGATCCGGCAGCTGCGTCGTGTCCACCACAGCGTAGAGCACCGAATCGATCGGAAAAAGCATCACGGGCAACGTCACCGCACGTCACCACGTCACAGAGACCACCCCTCACCACAGGATATCCTCAATGGCCACATGGGACACATGGGACACAGCAGCAGGTCGATGGCCCCAGGGGCGACCTCGACATCCCACGGGGATGGCTCCATGCCAGGTGGAGGGTCTTTCCATGGTGGAGGGTCTTTTCATGGGGGTGGCGCGATGGACGGTGGAGGTGGATCCATGCATGGTGGTGGATCAATGCATGGTGGTGGATCAATGCGAGGAGGTTTCTGATGAAAAAAGTTGTACTTATTCTTTTGGTGATTCCTCTGTATCTTGCGGCGGCCGATCATGATATGGATGGCGTAAGCGACGATCGTGACCAGTGTCGAAACACACCGTTTTGGGCGGTAGTTAATTCTCGAGGTTGTACCGTCAAGCGTATCCATCCGCACAAACGTTAAAAAATACTTTGGCATCGAGGCTGTGTTCAAGGTAACACATAAACCGAACAAAAAGGCTGGAGATCAGGTGTCAGGTGAATGTAATCGTGAGACGGTAGTTGTGGCGTGTGATAGTGTGACTTCTTGCCAGTGAGCATCTCAACGCTTCAAAATACACATCATCCTGTCTACGCCTCTATTGACGATGTAATAATACCCAGCTATCTCGATGCGTGTCTTTCTTGACATGGGCTCTCCTTGGGACGAGTATGGCGCGGCTTAATTGAGGTTATCGTTATCACCTGACACCTTATTGTATTGCTACGTTTCAATAAACAAACCCAAACAACCAAAGAGGAATTTTGTTGCCTTTTCCATGCTCTATCTCATCGGCTACTACAAAAGAGTTAGGCAAATCCTTTATCTGTTTAAACGATTTGTTCTTGCCACCAATTTCAACTCTGTATTTTTCATCAAGGACAAAATCACCCTGCTTGGTGATATTGAGCTTACTTCTTTGTGAAACTTGATTGGCAAAAAAGGTCTCTCGGATTGTTCCTGTTTTTGCATTTTGACAATAAGCATGAAGCAAATTGGTATTGTTCAGATATATTTTCGCGGGTACCGATATTTTTTTGATACCCTTGATCGGTTCGTCGATCAGCAGCAGCATTTGACCATCCGCCAAAAAGGTTACATAGTCATAGAGTTTGGTGCGACTTATTTCGGCGGATGCGGCTATTTTGCTGTAGTTTACTTCAAAGGGGCTGCTTTGACAAATGACTTCAAGAAGCTTTTTGAGTTTATAGGTATATTTCTGCTCTATCAACCCAAGCGAAGTGAGGTCAATGTCAATCGTAAGATTAATTGTGTTCACAAGGTTCTGAAAGAAAGAGGTTTTTTTGTCGAAATAGAAAGGGTAGTAACCTACCTTCAGATACGCTTTGAACTCTTTTAAGATATCAAATTTTTGTTCTGAAACTTTTTGGCTCAACGCCGTATGGTTTTCAAAGATCTCTTCGATCTTCCACGCCTCCAGCTCCATCTCATATTTGAGTTCCAAAAACTCCCGCAAGGAAAAACCATAGAGATGATAGAGGCTGACTCTTCTACTCAAATCACTCTTTGCATTGAGCAGTGAAGTAGCCGAGGAGCCTGTAAAGACGATATGGATATCAAAAAGGTCATAAATGGTTTTCAAGTAAGCAGAAAAATCATTATAACGATGCACTTCATCCAAAAGCAGATACTCTCCACCCTCTTCCACAAAGGCTTCAACGATATCGACCAAGTCCACACCGGCTAAAAAAGGGTAATCCAAAGAGATATAGAGTGCATTTTTACCTTTGGATTTCAGCTCTAATAGGTATTGGAAAAGTGTTGTCGTCTTGCCCACCCCTCTTGCACCAAAGATGGCAATCATCTTCTCATCAAAATCAATCTCTTTGAAGATGTATCGTTTGTAGGTTATCTTGAACGATTTTAAAAGCCTTGCTTGGTAATCTCTTAATTTTTTCAGCATGATCTCCCCTTGGTGTCCATGTCCATGGTCATGGACAGTGGAAAATTGTACCATAGATCAACTTTGTCTATGTCCACAGTCATGGACATTAGTGATGTATTCGCAGAAAAGGCAAGAAAAGGTGTCAGGTGAACGTAATCGTGAGACAGTAGTTGTGCGTGTGATAGTGTGACTTCTTTCCAGTGAGCATCTCAACGCTTCAAAATAAGCATCATCCTGTCTACGCCTCTATTGACGATGTGATAATACCCAGCTATCTCGATGCGTGGCTTTCTTGACATGGGCTCTCCTTGGGACGAGTATGGCGCGGCTTAATTTAGGTTATCGTTATCACCTGACACCTTATTGTTATTGTCGGGTTCTGTTAACTTTTTAAACTATATTGGGCTATCATACTTCCAACCCCAATAAAAGGATCACCCCATGGCAAAAGTCTATCTGACGAAAAAACTCTCCGAGGAGTATATTCGACTCTACAAGCGTTGTGAAGTACGATCGAAGTACTTCGACAGGATCGATGCGATTGTCGATGCGATACTCACCCACCGCAGTCGCTACGAAAGTGTGGGGAGTGTTTTGGGGATCCCTTGGTATTTTATCGCGGTAATCCACAATATGGAAGGGGGGTTGAATTTTGCAACACACCTTCACAATGGTGACTCCCTCCAGCATCGGACACGCCATGTCCCCCGTGGTCGCCCACGCAAGGGGACACCCCCTTTCACGTGGGAGGAGAGTGCCGTGGATGCCCTCAAGCTCAGGAGGCTTGACCGCCAAAAGGATTGGTCACTCCCCCATCTCCTCTATGAGCTGGAGGGGTACAATGGCTGGGGCTATCGCCTCTACCATACACACGTCCTCTCCCCCTATCTGTGGTCGTATTCCAACCACTACATCAGCGGCAAATACGTCGCAGATGGCCGATGGTCCAACACCGCCCGATCCCGTCAAGCGGGCGCAGCCGTCCTCCTCAAGCGTCTGGAGGAGCGGGGGGAGATCCAGCTGAACACTTCGCCCGATGCTCCTCTCGCCTCCCCCGATGCCCCCCTCTTCTTCTACAGCGATGGGCACGAGCCCGAGGCAGCAGCACTCCAGCGGTTCCTCAACCGCTTTGACGGTGTTGCCCTGAGAGTGGATGGCTGGCCTGGCAAAAAAACATCCGATGCTGTCAAGAAGCTCTTTGGCTTTCATCTCAAAGGGGATCCGAGGGGGTAGGATAGGGGGGTGCGGTTGTGACCCTTTTCCCACGGAACAGATCTCCCTATTGCTGCGCTGTCGAATGTGTTGCTTGTGGCTGGATGGGTCCAGCATAATGTGGAGGAGTCAAACACCATAGACCAAGGATACATGGATGCTAACATTTAAAAAAATCAAGAGAAGACCCACGTTTGTAGATATGGCAGAAGTTCGCTCCCGAGAGCTAAAAGAGCTATTGGATCGTACGATAGAGGGCAAGAGTATCAGCATATCCGACGAGGATATGCCGTATGTCAATGACTCTGAAGAGGTAGCCGGATATATAGCGACCGATGGCGATAGCTACTGGTTCATAAACAGAGAGTTTGCTATCAACCATTATGAATTGGATGGGTGATGGCCATGCGTTTAGGGGATATCAAAGCGTACAAGGATAGCTTCAATTTCGAAGGAGGCTTAGAGCAATTTGACGCGCTGCCGGAAGAGGAAAAAAGTAAACCAGCGGCACGTAGATTGCAAGCAGAGTTTTATTATCAGGATAAAAGCCAAAATACCAAAGAGAGGTTTGAGAAAGCACTCGAAATACTTGACAGTATCGAGAAGGATGATAAGGTCGATGAGACAAACCGTCTAAGAGGTGCGATCTATAAAAGAAAATATCCATACAGTAAAGATGTGAACGATATTTATCGTGCAATACACTACTACTGCAAAGCACTGCAAACAGATAATCAGATAAAAGCAGATGCTGGTTATGGTGCGGGAAACGTATTGTATCTGTATCATCTCCTGATGACAGAAAGGGGTGAAGCCATCAGCGATCAGGAAAAAAAAGAGATAAAAAAAAGAGCCGATTCTTTGGCTAAAATATCCTTGAAAGCACTCAAGGCTAAAGGAGATAAAGCACATTGGGATTATGCCAGCATGGCCACGCTTGAGATGGCTTTGGGGCATGACACACAGGCCAAAGAGGCACTTGAAAAGTACATCGAGGAGCGAAAAAGTGTTGATTACGATAGAGAATACTCTATCACGCTTACTCAATTTATCCGATTGTGTCGTCTCGTGCAAGTGAACGATGGGCAATGCCATCGTATCTTGGAACCTTTTCGGAAGCTGATAAAAGATCGTGTAGCCAATGTGATAGAGAGTGTCAAAATAGGCAAAAAAGGTTTGGCTCTATCGGGGGGCGGTTTTAGGGCTTCGCTCTTCCATTTAGGGATACTGCTTTCGCTTGCTCATCAAGACAAACTGAGAAGTATCGAGGTCATCTCTACCGTCTCAGGTGGCTCTATTGTAGGTATGGGGTATTATTTGATGGTCAAAAAGCTTCTGGAGACTCGCGAGGATCATGAGCTCACCAAAGATGACTATATTGACCTTGTCGAGAAGCTGATAGAGAATTTCACAAGGGCTATCCAAGAAAATATCCGAATGAAAGCCTTTGATAAACCTATCGGCACATCGCTTACAGTGCATCTGGGTGAACTCTATGAACGTGTTATCTACAACAAATTGGTGGACTCTCTCCCCGATAATATGGCAAATATCGCTATCGAGCCAAAGGGAATAACGACGTTTAATCCACACTTTCATAATGAGCTCAGAGCCAATAAAGTTCCCCGCATCATCCTAAACGCCACTTTGTTAAACAATGGTCACAATTGGCAATTTTCCCAAGAGGGTATGGGGGAGAAGAGGTATATGGTCCATCAAGATACCGACAGGAACGCGCCCCGTCTTTTTAGAAGATATGATGCAATAGGCGCTGACGTTACGATAGCTGAAGCGGTAGCCGCCTCTTCGGCTGTCCCTGCGATATTTGACCCGATAGAGATCACAGGATTTGATGCGACATGTGAGACGCTCAGGCTGAGCGACGGCGGTGTGTATGACAATCTTGGACTGGCTGCTATCCTGCAAGACGAGTGCGACAGTGTCATCATCAGTGATGGTTCGAGACAACTCGATGACGACTTGGAGCCTTCAAACTTCCGATTGGATGTGCTCAAACGAAGCAATGATATCCTGATGCACACAATCAGAGATGCCGAGTATCAGAGGGTACAAAGCTTATCGGAAAGAGGGGTAATAAGTACGCTAAGTATCTATCATTTGCGCAAGTCTGTCTCGGATCAATCGTTTGCCCAACTTTTGGATAGCTGTTCCAAAATTCGTACAGACCTTGATAGCTTTAGCACTACAGAGGCAGAGGCTTTGATCTATTGCGGTTTTAGACTCTCCTATCCCGATTTTGCAACAAGCACAAAACCCAAAATGATCGATGGCTTTCACGGGGATTATCAAACATGCCGCCATGACGTATTGGAAGCATTGGAAGGGGATTCTCATGGAGTTTTAAAGACGATACTCTTAGCGGTACCCTCCTCGATCGCTCTTCTTTTTCTTTACTTCTATCCAGGCATTTCTGTCTTTTTTGTGGTTCTATCCTATGGCTTATACACAATGAACAAACCATTGCTTAAAAATATTGTTAACAAGTCTATAGGTTGGGTGATGAGATATTTTAGTCGGTTTTGTTTGAAGTACACACGTTATGCTTGCTGAAAGAAAATGGATTATCGGGAGCGATAGTATCATAGAAGTCAACGATAAGAAAAGGTATCAAAATGTCAATAATCTTCGTATCATACAGCCATAAAAATGAAATAAGGGGGTGATAACGATAACCTAAGTCAAATCACGCATCGAGATAGTTGGGTCGTCAAGAGAGGCGTAGACAGGATGACGGTCTTTCGCCACAGAGAGAATTATGCGTATTTTTTTGATGTTCGCTGGCAAGAAATCACACTATCACTATCCACAACTGTCTCACGATTACGTTCACCTACCCCCTTTACGCATGATCAGGAGGCGTAGGAGATGAGTTATCATTATCACGTGACATCTTTTCTGGCACCTTTTCCTATATGCACACAATTTAACCTTTCGTGTTCACAGGGGTGACAGTCCCAGTAGTTCCTGGCGTACAAGCATTTTTTTGTCGTCTCTTTTCGGAATGCTGTGGTACAATCATCCCCAAATCATTTCGGAGAGAAACGATGGGGAAGATATTTATCTCGTATCGACGGGCAGATAGTCAGGATATTGCGGACAGGATTTATGAGAAGCTTGCCAACCGTTACGGCAAAGCCAACGTGTTCAAAGATGTCGATTCGATCCCATTTGGTAGGGATTTTCGTGAGCACGTCAAAACTTCGATCGACCAAAGCAACGTCATGTTGGTCATTATCGGAAAAAATTGGCTCAATCTGCTTCGAGAACGCAAAGGAGAAGATCTGGATTTTGTCTTGATTGAAATTCTCTCTGCGTTGAATAAAAAGGAAGAGATGTCGATCGTGCCAGTCTTGGTCAACAATACGAAGATGCCGAAGGTCAAAGATCTGCCTGAGGAGCTGAAAGACTTCAAATTTCTCAACGCAGCCCTGGTGCGTCCTGACCCGGATTTTTCCCACGACATGAGGCGCCTGCAAGACATTCTTGATCTGGAGATAAAGCCAGCACGGGTGACGAAATACCTTGTGGCAACCTTGGCGGTCGTGGCCATTGCTGTAGCAGTTGGGATTGGAGTGTGGAGCCGAGGGCAAACCCCAGACTATCTCAATGTATGCTATGCGAAGAAATACGTCGTAGATACCAATAAGATGGTATATGCAGGATGCAAGATAGAGACGAAGGATTGTGCTCATCTTGGGTTGATGGAATTTGGAAAAAACTACTCGGCTGGTGATGAGGTCAAATCTGCTTTGCAGCGGTGTCGCAATGGTGCCCCAAGAGGCATCAAAAAATCTGAACCACCTTCGGCTCTCTCTCCGGTAGTAAACCCAGAGCCTGCATCTGTCAATTTTCCCATGAAATATGATGCTCGACTCAGTCCTCAAGATCACGTAA